>NZ_JBNNUK010000011.1:0-52735 GCF_050279675.1 Viridibacillus sp. NPDC093762
GAAATTGAATCTCTAAATAATCAATTAGCCGAAATGGCTAAAACAACGATGGAATATGATCTACTTGCATCGGTTCCAGGTTTAGGAGATGCGACGATTGTTGATTTACTTTCAGAAGTAGGGTGCTTTTCACTTTACGAAAATCCACGCCAACTTATCAAACTAGCGGGATTAACCTTACGTGAAAACTCATCTGGTCAACATAAAGGGCAAAAACATATCTCCAGACGGGGCAGAAAGAGACTTAGAAATATTCTTTTCAAAGTAATAGTACCAATTACACAACACGCCAACAAAATCCCTTACGTGGAAAGCAATCAATGGTGGTACTGTGTGGTAAATTACTGAAGGTATTACATGGTATTTGTAAAAAGAAAGTCCGTTTTAACAAGAAACATATGATGAAAGACCTCTACTGTCTCGCAGAGACAACGTAAACAATTTCTTTCCATCGAACTATAACAAGAAGGATGACACGGAGAAGCCGGCAACATAACTAAACTTAGACCAAGAGTCCCCGGGGCAGCTTAGCAGGCCTCTGCCTTATGAATAGACCGAACGAAGGAATGTAAGCGCACTGACGCTAAGAGACATGGGAGGGTACGTCGTCATAAGCATCGCAGAGATCCATTGTGCATCAAATAGTGGATAAAAAAGCTAATGATTTTCATTAGTTTTAGCGAAGCGTACGCTCGATTTGGTAATAAAAACTATAAATTCAATCATCTGTTTACAAAAGAGATGGAAAATATTTTCATTACAACACGAAGTGATGAAAACCGTTGATACTTCAATGTTTATAGAGGGAGGTTAGTTGAAGAGTGTAATTTATCTTGTGTTCAACTTTCGGGCCATTTTGCGGAGTAGTAGAAAACTGACATATAGCAATTTTTTTGTTATATGTCAGTTTATTCTTCATATTCAGGTATATCACCAGGCTTACAATCTAATGTCTGGCAGATTTTTTCTAATGTGGCAAAGCGAATACTACGTGCTTTACCTGTTTTTAGTATTGATAAGTTAACTTGGGTAATTCCAATTTTTTCTGCTAACGCTTTTGAAGAAATTTTTCTTTCAAGCATTACTCGATCTAGATTAATTTTTATCATTAGGAGCTCCCACCTAAATCACGTTGTTAGAATCGTCTTGTAAAGATATGCCGTATTTTAAAACCACATAAAGCGTATAAACGATGGATAACAAAAGAATGTTTCCTATTAAACTTGGCCAAGAATCCGGAAAAATATTACTGACATTGTACGCATGTACTTGCGCAAATAACAGCTGACTAATGAAGTTAAAAACGGTAAAGCTAGTGATCGAGATTAAGATTAGTTTTAGGTATTTAAGATTTCGAGAAACAAAGAAGAGTTGTTCGTAAATATTACCAATTATCTTATGTAGAGCGTACATAATGATAAACAAACAAGAAATGATTGCTAGCGCGAATAAGCAAGAAAGTACTAATAACCATACTGATACGTTTGTGTTTGAGTTTAAATCTGCAAACTGTAGCAATTGTTTTTTGACTCCGTTTGGTACTAACAATAAAGCTCCAGACGCAAATAATAGCATTAATCCAGCAAACGCACATAAAACTTGAGCAATTAGCGACATAATTGATAAAAATTTTAGAACGGTCTTGGTAAAAAGATTGATTGGAAACACCACCTCTTTTTTACATATTATTCTAAATCAATAAAGTGTTATCGTCAAACAATAATATTTTTAATATTTTTTTTCAAGGAGATTCCTGACGTATAGCTCCTAACGGGGGCTATAGTGGAGGAGTGTTGAGCTGTTCAGACAGCTCTTTTTTTCTTCAACTAAAGGGGCAGTTCGTGTGTTTAGAATAGGATTATGATCTTTGTAATAAGTTAAATATAAGAACACTTTCATTTATAGGGCGATAAAATGTAGAAACAAATAGTAAATCTATTGCATCACTCACATTAGGTATATTATCCATCTTCATAACTTTTGTTGGATTAATCTTTGGCATTATTGGGATTGTTTTATCATCTAAAAGTATGTTAGAGATTGACCATTCAGGTGAAAAAGGGAAAGATTTGGCTATTTTAGGTAAGATCTGTAGTATCGTATGAATCTGTATTCAGATTCTACTAGTTTTACTTACGGTTGTATCAATTGCAACAATTTCACTTTTAACCAATGAGGGAAATAATTAAGAAACTGTAATGGATTTTTTCTTCAATTAACAGGGGCTTTACTTCAATATGGAGTTGAGCCTTATGCTTATTCAAATAAAAGGGCAGAATAGTTTAACAAGAATTAAGTAATTTGGAGGGGATACACATGGGAAAATATGAGGTAAAACAAATAAATAATCTGTTAAATTTTGATTTTGATAGTTTAGTAAAGCAAAGCAAAGAAGATGGTTTTCGTTTTGTAGAAAGATTAGTAAATGACTATAAAAATGGCAGTAATACTTTTAACCATTTTGGAGAATGTTTATTTGGCGTGTTTAATGAAGAAGGTCTCCTTGTTGCTATTGGTGGATTAAATAAAGATCCATTTTCTAATGAACATTCTATTGGTAGGCTGAGAAGGTTTTATGTTAATAAAGCGTATAGGAGAAACGGTATAGGAAGCCTTTTGGTAAAAAGGATAATTGAGAAAGCAAAAAAATATTATAAAATTATGGTACTTCATACAGATACGGAACAAGCTGACAAATTTTATACTTCTATGGGTTTTTTAAAGGAAAATCTTTATCCAAATTCTAGTCATTATATGGAGTTTTAAAGCTAAAGTGTTACTAAACTAACGGGCAGGTTAATGGAATAAGCAGGTATTTTCAGAAGATTGTAGAACTAGATAAAATATGTGAGTTATTTAAGTAACTGACTAAATTTAAAAGAGGTGAAAGTGTGATAAAGAAATACGGACTATTTTATATATTTAGTATTGTAATCGGGATTTCTATAATGAATGGAATACTTATGTGGTTAAATATTCCAACATATGACCAATTACTTGAAAAGATACTAGGGGAACCGAATACTTTAAATAAATTTATAGCAATAACAATCTCAGGCGTATTAATTTATTTAATCATTAAAGGACTACCTAAACTAAAAAAATCTAATTAAGGGGTATGGCTTTAATAAGTAGGCAGATCCTTTTTCTTATTGAACTATAGGGTGTTTTAGCAGAAGATATTGGAGCTGTTCAGACAGCTATTTTTTTAATTAACGGGGCAGTTTAGTGAACATGAAATAATAGGTTTAGAAGGGAGGAAGCTATTATGTCCAAATGGAAAAGAGAGATGATTGAAACCTCTCGTGGTTGCTTTGAGGTGTTTGAAAAAGGAGAGGGTGAACCAGTTTGTATAACTCATCATTATTCGGAATTTAATGAGTCTGGGGACTACTTTGCTGAAACATTTACAGACAATAATAAAGTTTTTTTAGTTAACTTAAAAGACGCAGGAAACTCAGATAAAGCAGAGAATGCCTATGAATTAAGCATGGTGGACGCAGTGCTTGACCTTGAAGAGATTCGAAAAGTGAAGGGTTACTCATCATGGATATTTGCTGGACATTCTACAGGTGGAATGATTGGCGTTTTATATGGTATTCATTTTTCATCCTCTTTAATTTCACTTATTCTTGTAGGCTCTTCTGCAAGAGAATATAGCTCATCATCAAGTAAGTGTATATATAATGCTGGACATCCTAAATTTAAAAGGATGCAAGAATTAATGGAACATTTAAAGCTTCAACGCACAGTGGGAGATGACCGGAATAGATTGTCTAAAGAAAGAACTCAATTATCTTTATTTAAACCTGAAAATTATGACCTATACTTTTCGGGAAATATAATAAAAAAAATGTCTGCAAATAGATTGAATTTTTTTAGTAGAGAACAACTAATTTTTGATGTAACTCGCCAATTATCAGCTATTAAAACAAGAACTATCATTCTTTGCGGTAGGCATGATGTTCAATGCCCAGTGGAATTTTCAATCGAAATGAATGATTTAATTCCGGAAGCTTCATTACATATATTTGAACAAAGTAACCATTATCCATTTTTAGAAGAAGAGTTCGAGTTTAAGCGAGTTTTAAAAGGCGTTTTATCATAAAAAATGTTGTTCAACTAATGGGTGCTTAGTTAACGGTGTAGGTAAGAGGAGATAGCAGGCGGTATACAAAGGTGGGGGATAAATTAAATGGAAATGCTACAAGTGATTATTTTTAGTGGCTTCTTTGTCGTTTTAGGTATTATCATTTGGAAAAAGAAGCCCTTAGATTTTATTGCAGGATATCAAAAGAATCAAATTTTTGATGCTAAAAAGCTAGCACGTAATATAGGACTTGTTGTGATTTTCTTTGGTGCGGAAGTTGCTATACTAATGGGACTTAATTTAAGCATCACATCAATTGCCCCTCTTTCTATTGCCGTACTTGCAATGGGGCATATCATTTTAATCCTTTTACTCTTTATTTATGATCGGTTACAATTTCAACGACAATAAATTGGTTTAACTTTGTAAGAAATAGGGATTCCTACTTAAACTAACGGGCAGTTTAGTTGAAGATGGAATTTTCACATTTTCACTTGAATATATCTACAATAAAAAGATAGATGGAGGGCTGTTTATGGCATTAGTTTCAATCTACACTGTTGGTAGGCTAAACCACCCCTATGATCACCCTACCTCTCGTGAATTTTATCAAGTGGGAAATGAAGTATATCGTCAGGCAACTAAATCAGGACTTATAGAGGCATTTTCACCTGAAGGAGTCCTTTTCCCTGAAGAAACCGTGAAGGGAAAGGGTTCTCCTATTCTTACGCTAACAGTATGGAGAAGTCTTCAATCCTTATATCACTTTACCTATTCAGGACGACATATACAAGCATTACAGGATAGAAGCAAATGGATCGAGCCATATCCAGAGAAACACCTTTCTTATGTAGTTTGGTGGACAGAAAAGGTGAAGGATGTCTCATGGGAGGAGGCATTTAAGAGATACAACTACTATATTCAGCATGGTCCAACTCCTCTTGCATTTGATTTTAAGCATACATTTGATGAAAAAGGGGAGAAGTTCTTGATTAAGTAGCAGGGGTCCACTCTGGAGGGAATTTTGAAGAATTACACTTAAACTAACGGAGGGCTTTACTTCACTAAGAAGTAGAGCCTTATTTTTATTGATGTCAATGAACAAAATACCTATTAAATAAATAGTAGGTGATTAAATGGAAAATATTTACATTTTTTATTATTTTTATTTTGAATATTCTGATTATCATGTAGAAAAGCAGCAATATATAAGTGCTAATTTATACCATAAATAGGGAAATGGTATGGAACCATACGATATAAAGTCTTAGATACTTTAGAATAAATTTAATAAACATACATTGTTAGGATTAAATGATAGCAATTAAAAAGAATTCACTTTGAAGAAGATTGATCAAAATGGATTTTTTACTTGTGGATTAGTAAACAACTTTTATAAAAGGTTTTGTTTTACATATCCTTGCTTCTTAAATGTGTTTTGATTTCTTCTGTCACAGCTTACCATATACACCGTAAAATCAAACATGTGCAAATTCACAAAGTTTTTTAGTCACCATGTTGACTTTTTATAGATAGATGGTATTCTAAATTAGTCAATATGGTGACTAAAATGGAAAGGAGCTAAATATGGATATCAACCTCTTACTGAAAGAACTGCATTTTATGCAGCAAAGTTACGCAACATTGTTTTCGGTTGTCAATAAGGTTCAAACTCGTGGAGACGAATACTTGGAGATATTAACTTCTCGACAACACATGGCTCTTATCGCTATTGCCCATTTGCCAATTGAAAATACCACGCTGATTAATATCGCTAAAAAGCTAGGCACAACAAAGCAAAGCGCTAACAAGTTAATTACAAGCCTTGTGAAAAAAGGTTATGTTCAAACTGGGCCGAGTAAACTGGATAAACGCTCTATCAATATCGAGATTACCTCCGATGGAAAAAAAGCGTTAATAGCTTGTTCGGAAAAATCAAACTATTTTTTAGCTGATATGTTTCATGAGTTCACAACTGACGAAATCGAAACATTTTGGGGATTGCTACACAAACTCTATCGCTTCGACGGCGAAGAACAAGATGGTTTTGAAGAAAAAGCAAATCTGGAAGTTGATGAGCAGGCACAGTTAAATTCAGATAGCTATCAAGAAAAAGTCTTGGTTGAGTTTTCAAAACGACGATATGGGGGGGCGGATTGTGAATAATGCCTATATGAGTTGTATGCTGCTCTATCAGAAAGTAAAAGAAGCTGAGTATAAGCTTAAGAGGAAAATCTATTATGTGAAAAATACAATCAAGCAATCTGTATCTCATGCCAAGTATAAATTTCATCGCAACAAGAAACTAAACCGAGCAGGTAGTTATGTATCAATTGTCATTGCACTGCTTATCATTACCTTCTCTTGGCTAACCACAATAAATTGGCTATTTTGGGCAGGCGTAGTAAGTATTTTAAGTAATGCCTTTTTACTTATCATTCAATCAATAATTTGGAAAAAAGCTATTGGTCAAAAAAGGCCGTAGTATGCATTAGCTTTTTAATTCATAAAGGAGAAATCCTTGGTCTTTTAGGACCAAACGCCGTAGGAAAGAGCACTACAATTAACGAAATGGATTCATTATTTACCCGAAAAAACCAACTATGAAAAAAATTCCAGATTTAAAAAATTGAAATTAGAATAAGGGCAATGTTTGACTATTTATTTCTTAACAGTAAATCCTTCTTCAATTAACGGGGTAGGTTAGTTGAAGAAGGAAATAGTTGCATTTACATCGAAATATAATGTAATAAGCTAGATTGGAGTGCTTACAATGATTAAATTCTTTGAATACAACTGGCAGGTAAGAGATGAATGGTTTGACTGGTGCAATCAACTGACAATTAAAGAGTTGTTAAAAGACCGCAGGGGTGGAGTAGGAAATATATTATATACACTTTTTCACATAATTGATGTGGAATATAGTTGTATTCGTGGTATTGAAAGCAAAGAAGATGTAGTATTTCAGTTTGCTGATAATAATACACTTGAAAAGGTTAAATCACTTTCAGATAATTCACGAAATGAAATAGCTGAATTTATAAAAACAAATTTAGGAGGTTTAAAAGAAAAACTAGTCAGTGTTTCTAGGGATGAAGATAAATACACTTTTGATGAAATATTGCAGCATATAATTACTCGCGAAATTCACTACATAGGTCAACTTTCTGTTTGGGAAAGAGAATTAGAACTAAGCCCTGTACCTGCTAACTTTATTGGAAGAGAGTTAACGAGGGGGTTTATTAATGAAAATGAATGAAAAAACATATCTAAGTATGGAAGAGATTATTTCATTACCAACCTTATCAAGTACAAACATAAGTGATAATGGCAAAAACGTAGCATTTGTCAAGAAGACAGCTAACTGGAAAGACAATAAATATAGGAATCATGTATGGATATATGAAAAAGATAAGGGGCAGTGTTCCCCATTAACAACTAGGGGTATAGATAGTACATACCCATTATGGTCCCCAGATTCTAGAGATATCGCATACCTTAGCCCAGTTGGTGACGGGGATATGAAGAAAAATCAGATCTTTGTTAAGTCCATAGATGGTTATAGTGAGGTTCAAATTACTGATGAGAAAGAAGGGGTCAGTAAATTCAAATGGGAGCCTACTGGAAAGGGTTTTTATTATGTTGCACAGTCTAAAGAATCTGAGGCGTTAAAGAAACGTAAGGAACTATATGGAGATTTCCATCATATAGGTAAGGAATACCAGAATAATTGTTTATATTACATTGAAATAGAAAAAGTGATACAAAATGATAAATATGAACACCCGGAAAATTCTGATAGTGCTGGAAAGGATAAAGACGAACACGAAAATAGCATTGTTTATCAACTAACTGATGGTAAGCATTTTCATATCCATGAATTTGATATTTCAAATGATGGGAAAAAGGTTGTATTTATGGCTACACCAAGTCCAAATATGGAAGATTATATTAATGGTGATCTATACATACTAGATATTAAGGCTGAAGAGCTACAAAAGATGCAAATAGATAAGTTGTTGGGGGGGAGCGTTTGCTTTTCTCCTGAAGGCAGCAAAATATGTTACTCAGCAAGCATAATGGAGAAGGATTACTATAAGACCCATATACAAGACAGTACACTAGAGATATATGATATTAATAATGGAGAGCTAATTCAACCTTTAACAGATTTTGATAGTACGGTTATTCCATTACGGTGGACAGCTAAAGGAATTTTAATTAGATGGCAGAATAAAACTAATTATCTTATTGGGTTGTTATCTGAGAATGGCACTGTGGAAATGTTAAGCGAAAAAGTAGATAGCTTTATAATGGATGCTTCTATAACAAGGGATGGAAATTATATATCCTATAATAAGGCTATAACAAATGAAACCTTTGAAATCTATTTAGACGATAAAAAAATAACGAATGAAAATAGCTTTTTCAAAGGAAAGCTTAAAAGTAACAGGGAAATAATCACATGGCAAAGTAGAGATGGACTTGAAATAGAGGGAGTTTTATCAACCCCAGTAGAGTTTGACGCAAATAAAAAATATCCCTTATTAGTGGTAATCCATGGTGGACCGGCTTGGGCATCCTTTCCAATATTTTCAGACTGTTTTAATGAGAAATATCCTATTGAACAGTTTATCGAAAAAGGCTTTATAGTCTTAGAACCAAACTACAGGGTAAGTTCTGGTTATGGAAATGAATTCTTAAAAGCAAACTATAGAAAATTGGGAATTGCTAACTACGATGATGTTATATCTGGAGTGGATAAACTAGTTGACAAAGGGATTGCAGATAAAGATAGAGTAGGGGTTATGGGATGGAGTAACGGGGGATATATATCAGCTTTCTGTTCTACATTTAGTAGTAGATTTAAAGCTATTTCAGTTGGAGGTGGAATTACTAATTGGAGTACCCATTATGTAAATACAGATATCCCTTACTTTATTAGGATGTATTTAGGAAATGATCCATGGAATGATCCAGAGATATATACAAAAACATCACCAATGACATATATTAAATCAGCCTGTACTCCCACTTTAATCCAACATGGTGAAAAGGATGCAAGAGTTCCAACTCCAAATGCATATGAGCTATATCAAGGATTAAGGGATATGGAAGTTGATACAGAATTAATTATTTTTAAAGGAATGGCATATAGTTCTGACCAGCCAGGGATTGATGTGGCTATTATGAAGCAGAATTTGATGTGGTTTTCACACTATATTCTTGGAGAAAGTATGAAAGATTTTAGGGTTTGATGATTAATAAATGGATATCCTCACACGATACATAAGGATGAAACATTCTTCATAAGGAAGCTTTTTTTCTTATTTAGCCTGTGATTGTAGTTCTATGATTTCTATGTGAATTAAAAGAATTAGGCTTAATAAATTGTAAAACTTCCTATTGAATAAAAATTGATACTCAATAGGAAGTTTTACTTTAGCTTATATCGTATGATTTTTCGATAAAGTGTTTAGCTTTCTCAAGGTCTTCATCGTTATTGATTCTTATTTCTAAATCACCGGTCCCATAATGACCAATATTAGTTACATTGCGAGTAAAGCCTTGTTCTAAAGTCACTGTTGAAGGGTCTACTTTCAAATATAACAAGATTGAATTTGACTGTGGATGGATTTCGACACAAGAAAAGTTCTTAATACGTTTGAAAGCGATGTAATATTTTAACGTTTTCATTTGTACATCGTCACCTAAGGCAATCATAAAGGCCTTTAAATTTTCGAAGCGATCCGTTAATTTTTCATTAGATTGATCTAAATAGTCTGAAACAGTTTTAAATGTTTTGATACTTGATTTTTGTACTCTATCTGAAGAATTGTCTTCAATATAAACAGTTTGGGCTGTTGTTGCATTCACTAAATCCAACATTAAAAATCCATCTGCGTAGTGTTTATATTGATAAAGTTCTATGTTGCGATTAATTTGTATAACGGCGTGCTCATCGTATTTTGTGAAGTTACCTGCAATACATAACAGACGTGGGCTACTCCAATCAATATTGTCTGCAATCGATTGACCGAATTTTCTTAAAGTCATCAATTCGAATTCTGCTTTATGGTCAAGTAACCAGTCTAAATAATAGAGGCCCTGATTGATCACATTTTCATTCATAGATCGTTTATATTCGATAATTACAGGAGAATGATTTTCATCTAATCCAAGTGTATCTATTCTTCCTCCATGGCGTTTTCCAGTTGAATATTCCGACGCTAAAAACTTTATCCCAAGAAATGATTCAAGGTGTTTTTCGATTAAATTTTGTAATGATTTCTCTAGTGCAACAGAATGACCATGTAATTCTTGAACATTGTCACCGTTTAGCTTGAAAAATTTAATATCCCCCATTAGTATATCCTCCTAGTAGTTGTAGTTCATTTTGTTAGCAATGTTTACAACAAAATAAATCATCTGCATCTTTTGAAAAATGTTCAATTAACTTATATGAACCTTTTTTTGGACAAACAGTAACAAGTGAATTTTGTATGTATGCAGACATATCGTTGCCTAAATCATAATCATCTAAGTATTATGGAAGCGTGAGCATAAATTTTGTCTATTACTGTATTTGTTTCTAGTGAAACATCTTCACTAGTGAAATAAATAGTATTTGTAGTAGAAAAATCTACAAGTGGCTTTGTAAAATCCAGTAATTTATATTGTACCGAAACGTTATTTAATTGCACACATAAAAAATCATGTAAATGTGTTATCTGTTCTTCGATAAACTCGTCATCACCTAATGTAACC
This sequence comes from Viridibacillus sp. NPDC093762, assembly GCF_050279675.1. Classification (NCBI taxonomy): domain Bacteria; kingdom Bacillati; phylum Bacillota; class Bacilli; order Caryophanales; family Caryophanaceae; genus Viridibacillus; species Viridibacillus sp. NPDC093762. The sequence continues at coordinate 10,859 of NZ_JBNNUK010000011.1, forward strand.
TAGTTAATAAGGATTGCTTTTTGCATATCAAAGTAGGTTTCATCAGTGTAATAGATGTATGTATCTTAATGTAACTCTATTAACTTATCATATAATTGTTTGATACATAAAATATAGTTCGAATCAGGTTCATTTCCTAAGTATTCTTCCATTGAAATTTCAAATGGTTCTTGTTTATTGAGTAATCCATATTACCCATCTACAATTTCGATTTCGTTATAAGTTTCAACAAAAATATAGCGATTATAGATGTATAGTTGTTAAAATAATTTGTGAATAATGGGAGCCTATACCAAAAATAGATAACATTCAGTTAGCATAGTGTAAAAATCGATTAAAATGATCCATCTTTTTTCATAAACAAACCCCTTTTAATTATTCTTTGAACTATTTTAGGCTACTATAGGTTTGTATGGGGTTTGATTTACAATTGATTTTTATAATAGTTGCACAAAATTTGAAACACTAGGAGTTTAGAAATATAACCCAAAATGTACTAAAACTTTAAAAATAATATCAGTATAATTTTATTGGAATCAATAGGTGTCTTATAAAAAAATGTGTATTGAATTTTAAAAAAGGAAGGTTAATTACAAATAATATTTACTTTTTTATCTTTCATGACACTGCTAAAAGATAAATGGTGAAGTTTAAGCAAGTTTAATAGAAAGAATGAGGAGAGTATATATGGATTGGAAACCTGATAGAAAAGCAAAAAAAGCTATCTATAAACAACTCGCAGAATATATAGAAAAGGGAATTGCAGATGGTACATTTCCACCTGATAAACCATTGCCATCAGAGAGAAATTTAGCGAATATTCTAGAAATAAATAGAAGTACTGTGGTAAATGCATATGACGAATTAGAATCGATTGGGCTAATTGAAAGAAATAGAGGAAGTGGTACCACCATTAGTAAAGATATATGGGGTATAACAAAAAAACGAATTCCTAGCTGGAATAGGTATATTGGGGCAGGTTCTTTTTTACCTAATCTACCAGTAACACAAAAAATAAGAAAAGAAGCTGTTGAACATAATTTAATAAATTTAGCTACAGGTGAATTGTCAGAAGAACTTTTCCCAAAAAGCTTTTTAAGGGAGATAACCTCAACACGTTCTTTTATTGGAAGCCTAGGATACGATCATCCACAGGGGAGTGAAATCCTAAGAAAAACCCTTACAAAACATATAAAAAAAAGTCGGGGAATCGAAACGAATCCTTCTTCAATACTTATAACATCAGGAGCGCAACAAGCATTACATTTAATTGTACAATGTTTGTTAAAGCCTGGAGATGCAATAGCAATAGAAGATCCTTCTTACAATTATAATCTTCCGATTTTTAAATCAGCAGGTATACAAATACATTATCTACCTGTCCACAGGGATGGGATTAACCCTGAAGATTTGCAGTCATTATATAAAAAACACCGTATTAAAATGATTTTTTTAAATCCAGATTTTCAAAATCCAACGGGTTCTTTAATGAATGTAAAAAAAAGAGAAGCTATTTTAGATATATCCTCAAAGCTTGGGATTCCAGTAGTAGAAGACGACCCTTATAGTTTAACAGCTTTTTCAGGAGATAAAATACCTACCCTTAAATCTATAGATAAGAATGGAAACGTATTATACATTAGTTCTTTGTCCAAAATTGTTGCCTCAGGATTAAGAATAGGATGGATTATTGGCCCAACATCAGTGATTGAAAGATTATCTGATGCAAAGCAGCAAGTCGACTTTGGACATTCTATCTATACACAATGGATAGCGAATGATTTTTTAGAATCGGAAAATTTCAATTTTCATATAAAAAGTTTAATTAAGGAATTAGAAAAAAGGAGAGATAAAATTATGAAAAGCCTGGATGTTTATTTAAAAGGCCAAGTGGAATATTCTATTCCTCAAGGTGGTATTCATATTTGGTGTAAAATACTTAAACACTTTAATGAAATCCAATTACTTGAAGAATCAATTAAAAGAGGCGTCATTTATGTTCCTGGTTCTACAATGGGATCTAAAAATGGATTTGTTCGTTTTACTTTCGCAAGAGAAGATGAAGATTCGATTGATGAAGGAATCAAAAGGTTTGCAGAAGCTCTTAATTGTGTGTAAATATTTCCTTCTGGAAAAGCATCTATAATATTCTAAGAAGATTTGTTATTAATATTTATTTTAAATTGTATTCCTAAGATAAATGGATGGTCAAAAAATAATCCAATTGGATGGTTATTAAAAATATAAATCCTTTATCATTAAGAGGTAGTTGATGAAACATCTATATAGGCTAATTAATAATTATTTGTGGCTTTGTGTGTGAATTGATTTACAATTTATCATTTGTATACTAAGGGAGGCCGGACGTTTTTAGCGACCGATTGTTATGTTGTCTTATTGAAAATAGCACTCGTTTGAAAATTACTATTTTGTGATAGTATATTTCTTGCTATTAAGATGAGGACCTATAGTAACCAGATGTTTTTATTGAAGGAGTTGAGATAATATGACATGGACAGTGGCAATTATGATAGTGATTGGAATTATCTTTAAATTGTTAATGAGTCCTCCAAATGCACTTGTGGCATGGGTTTTAGATAAATTTGAACTTCATCAAAAACTTGATTCAGAAGATGTTAATGTAACATTTAACGGAAAGAATTTAGAAGTGGAAGAAAAAATTAGATTGCTTGAGTATTTTAATGAAGCTAACTTTTTAAAAAAACATTATATATTTCCAGGCAATGAAAAATTATTTCTATATCCAGACACTAATGTAACTCCATTTGTCATCAACTTAAAAAAGGGCAAAAAAGAAGTTAATTACTTTGTTTATAATCACGATAATCACGTTGATGTAGTTAAGCAGTGGAAGAAGAAAGTTGTTTCTTATAGTCTTAGATCTGATGATCTTCAAAAATTTAATATGTCAACTAGTAGAACAGTGGAGTAAGTATACTATTCAAGGGATATACAATAACTTCATGAATTGTATTTTCCAAATTGAAGTCGCCATTATAATGAAATTAAATCACTTCCTTGTAATTTTGATTTCCGAAACGTACCCCTACTGTATTTCCAATGGCAATGGACACCCCATACTATGAATGTTTTTATCTGACTTACATTGAAAAAACATATCATTATTTATAATCAGTCCATTAAAGGAGCAAATTATGTTCAATGATAAAGATTTACTTAGTGTAGATGTAGCAAAGATGTATTACGATTTAGATAAGACTCAAGGTGAAATCGCTAAAGCTCTCGATCTATCTAGACCTACTGTTTCAAAGTTATTGAAGTACGCCAAAGAAAAAAATTACGTAAACATCGTTATTAACGATCCTAGAGATTAGTCTTTTAATCTTGAATTAGCACTACAAGAAAAATATCAATTGAATGCTGTCCGCATAACATTAGCTCCAACAGATGAAGAACAGCAAAGTAAAAAGTACATTGGTAAAATAACAGCTAGATAACATCTAGACTTTATTTTAAACAGTACAAATTTGTTTTAAACCGACCGTAAAGTGATAATAAATTTATTTGATTTTGATATAAAAATGTAAGAGCCTTGCTACATCTTATTGTAGTAAGGCTCTTATCAGTTGTTTAATTCTTATTTAACTAACGTACCTAAGAGGGGAGCCTATTTCGTATGTAAACCAATAAAAAATTCTAGTTCGACAAAAAAAGACAAGTAATATATAATGTTATAGTAATATATGAGCATGATATTAGTACTATTTTTCTAAAATTGAAAAGGGCAAACTTATTGAAAGATAAGGACGCAAAGCTACGAGTCTAAAATCCTCTTGGATGATGATAGTCGGGTTGCCAAGAATAATAACGATTTTTTGGCTATCCCTATCTATATCTGGGATAGCTTTTATTTATTACACTCGAACGAAAAGAACGTGCAAATGTCAACAATGAAGTAAAGCAGGCAAAAAAGAAAAAGGAGGTTAAAAGATGATAGTCGTAGATAAAAAGAAATATAAAATGGCAATTAATGAGGTCGCGAAGGAAGTTCAAGTACAGGTGCGTGGATTAATGAAAGAGGAAGATGCAGAAGGTTATATGAAAGATTTACAGGATACAATTAATAAAGTATCAAGAAGAGAATATACGTTTGTTGTCGATGGGACTCATCAAACAACTGTCCCTTCAAAGGTTGTACCGCAGTTGGAGCAAACGATGCAATTTTATTCTAACTTAGGTTTTAAGGATATCCTTGTAGTAAAACCTTCATCTAAAATTGCTCAAGTGCAAATTAGGAATGCTCTTGAAAGAATTGAGTTCACTGGTACATTTATCGATAAAGTAAATCATTCTATGTAATGTTAGGTCCAATAGAAAAGAAATTTTTATTTTACAATTTGAAAGGAAGATCAATAAGTGCAAACAACACAAGAGATATATACATATGAAATTATTACGAAGGGACAAACAGCTTTAATTCAGAAAGCAGCTGAGTGTTTAGCTCGTTCATTTATTGGAGTGGATGTTTCAGGGAAATGGGTTCAGGAACCAATGGTAGGTCAATTAAATATAGGTTATGAAGATTTCTATAAGTTTACCAAGGATTATTTAGACTCTACAATAGAGCAGGGATATTGCGCAGTCGCTCTGGATATTAATAATAATGTTGTTGGTGCGCTTGCTGGAGATACAAATGCACCAGAGATTATCGGAGAAGATATATTTGAAGGTTCTTTTTATGATATGAATGTAATTCTGCGTGTTCTGGAGGATGTGGATAAACGTTTCATAGAAGATTATAAAAAACGAAACGGAAAAGAAATCCAAGATGGAGAGTTATTACACCTGTTCATGTTAGGAGTGACAGCTGAACATGAACGTCACGAAATTATTCAGCAATTAGGAAATGGATTGCTAACAAAGGCATCATCACAAGGGGTGAAGGCTGTTTTAGGTGAAGCGACAAACCCGAAGTCGATACGTGTAATGGAAAAATATCATAATATGAAAAAATATAAAGATTTAGACGGAAATTATATTGTTCATAAATATCAGGATAATAGTAAGTTGAATGGTATTCCTGAAAATGTATCGGATGGAACATATATCCTTATAAAGGAGCTTTAAAATATTCATAATTAAGTCTAATCCAATAATTAATAGGAGTTAGGGGATATATTTATCATGGAGGCTATTATGCTAGGAATAATTGTTATTTTAATGGGGGTATCGGTGTATTTTGCTTACCGCTATTTTTCACTAAAACACCATTCTCAGATTAATAAAGAAATAATAGATGGAATGAAAGAAATATCTGCAGGTAATATCACAAGCAAAGTTGATGAAAGAAGTCCTGGTCATGCTGTATTTAATCAACTAATTGAGTTTTTCAGCAGTACTAGGGAAAAAGTTTTTACATTTTCAAAACATGTACATAAAAAAGGAGAAAACCTCGCTGAAACCGGTGAATATGCTTCTGAGAAAGGAGATATTGTTAGAGCGGCAATTGATGAGGTAGGTAGAGGATTACAGAAACAATTAGTAGCTACAGAAGAAAGTGCCGAATCTATGGAAGAAATGGCACAGGCTATCGAAGATCTATCAGTGAGATCAAGTCAAATTTCAGAACAATCGAATACTACCTTAGAATTGACGCAAGAAGGAAACGAGAAGCTAAAGGATTCCTTAGATAAAATGAATCAGTTTAATCAAACGATAAATACAACATTTGATGCAATAAATATACTCGGAGAAAAATCTCACGAAATCGGCACTATTGTAAAAGTGATATCTGGGATTGCAGAACAAATTAATTTATTGGCTTTGAATGCGGCAATAGAAGCTGCCCGTGCGGGGGAACATGGTAAAGGATTTGCGGTTGTTGCTGATGAGGTTCGAAAATTGGCCGAACAATCACGCCAGTCTTCTTCTGAAGTATCAATTATTGTAAAGAATATACAAGAAGAAACTGAAGTAGTTGTCAAGTCAATTCAACAGGGAAAAGAAGAATTTAAAGATACAAATACTACCATTTTAGAGGTTGGAACCATGTTCGACGAGATTCTATCTACTACAAAGATCATTGCTGAAAATAATGAATATTCTTCTGCAAGTACAGAAGAATTATCTTCTGCTTCTCAGCAGATAATGATAACAATTGTTGAGATAGCTTCTATCTCTCGAGAATCTGTTGAAATGTTTGAGGAACTAATTGAAATTAGTGATGATGAACTAAATACAATGGAAAAACTTGTTCAAGAAGCAAAGAGTCTTTTAGAATTAAGAAATGATGTAAACAAATTACAATTTACATTGAATCAGGGTTTTGAAACTGCGGAAGCTAAAGTGGGTCAAGATACTGAAAATAAGGTCAGTGTATCAGTATAAAGATATTCACCTTGCAGGCTAATAAATTTAAGAGTGCTTCTCATAGGTTGATCCAACTTGTGGAAAGCTCTTTTTTATACGGGGTAAAAACTGAAAAGGAGCAAGGTGTGACTGCAGTTACTAATAATGATTTGAGTAAGCGCATGAAAGCCACTTGGGTGATTGGTATTTTTATTGTTTTCGTTGGCGCACAGTCTCGTCTTTCGTATGGTGCGATGGCAGATGTCCAACTCTTTAATAAGACGATCATTGACCTGATGGATTATGCAGTCAGCATTATCTGGATGCCTTTAGGTAGGTGCATTATTGATCGCGATTTTTGTATCCTGGAAAAATTCGAAAATAGATTTGTTTGCAGAATTAAAACTAGGATCGAATGTAGGATACATATTCTTTAACCGTTATTATTTTCTCTTAAAATATGTAGTTCCAATTGCCATCATCTTTGTTCTTTTTAATGTACCTGGTCTATCAGATTGTATTCTAATTTTTTAAAAATAAAACTACTTCTACTAAAAATATCAAGGAGCTAAAACAATGAAGAAAGTACAAGAATTGTTTCCTAGTATGGACGGGAATGACTTTCAAAGAGAGGAACTATTGTCCTACTTTAGGACGATATTAACGAAAATAGATGAATTAAAGGACCCTAACAAACTAACGCTAGGAGAAATGCCAGAGTACACAGAGGATTACTATAATCGTGTTATTCAAAAGGCTGATGTTCCGAAAACGGGTGTGTCGATGGAGAAAGTAATTCAGGAGCTTCTAAAATTGGTAGAAGGACACCGGTACGTCAATCGAAATTATGTAGCCAATGCAGCGCCTCTCCCGAATATTGCTAGTATTATCGGGAATTTAGTAATGGTGCTTGTCAATGGGAACAATATTTGGGATGTGGAAGGCCCAGCAGCGGCTACAGCAGAAATCGAAGTAACTAGTATGTTATCCAAACTTATCGGATACGATGAAAGCATCAGTGCAGGATATACAACTTGGGGAGGACAAGGGGCTGTCTTTAACTCTTTACGTCTTGCTATTGCCCGTTACGCGCCTTCCTCTAATCAAAATGGTGTACCGCAAAATCTCTATTGCTTCTGTTCAGAGCTATCACACTACAGTCTGTATAAATCAATAGAAGCAACTGGGATTGGCGTAGAAAACATGATTCGTGTGAAAGCTAATGCTGATCATTCTATGAATCTAGAAGATTTAAAAGAAAAAATGGAGCTTGTTATTGCAAAAGGCGGTGTTCCTCTTTATGTCCTTGCCACAATGGGAACTACTGATACCTTTGGGATTGATGACATTGAGGGAATTAAGCGGATAGCGGAAGAATTGGAAAGCACATATGGCATAAATCCAATTTATATCCATGCAGACTCTGCTATGGGAGGCATGTATACTTTCTTTAATAATTACGACTTTGAAAGCAATCCTCTGCAATTTGAAAACAACGTTAATGAGGTATTGAAATCCTATCAACAGAAGTTTAAACATATCAAACTTGCAGATAGTATGGTCTTTGATTTCCATAAGCTTGGACAAACGCCATATATCACGAGTTTATTTTTAATCAAAAACAGAGAGTATCTGAAGTATGTTGATTTAGATGCAGCGGAAACGCCGTATGTTGGGAATCGCAGTTATGGTAGCTATCATACAGGCTACACGCTCGAATGCTCTCGAATGGGAAGTGCTTTGACGATTTATGCGTCTTTATTAGCATTTGGAATAGAAGGCTATCAAGAGCTTTTAGCCAACTATATTCGTGTCAATATTACTTTTAGAGATACTTTAATAAAAGAAGTTTCAAATGTGGTAATTACAAATGAGGTTTCGCCGATTACAACATTCCGTTTTTATCCTGAAAAGACAAAATGGAATGATGAATTAAACGGACTTTTAACCGTAGAAGAAATGATGGAAATTAATCAATTTAATGACGAGTTTGCAGATGTAATTGGTGCCGAACGAGATACAGTCTTCTTTGGAAATACAAAAAAGCAGCGTCTCGTGGAAGCAGCAAACTCAAACAAGCGGATATCCGTATATGCGCATAAATTTTTTGCGATCTCGCCATACACAACAATTGAAGAAGTCGAACGTTATGTTGGATTTCTAAAAGAACACCAAGAGTTTTTCCTGAAAACAAGAAGCAGTGAAAATATACTAATAAGATCCTAAAGAGGTAAAAAAGATTAATCAATAGGTTAGATGCTTTTTTAGATAACTTTGTTGATTTCTAGTATCAAGCGCGTTATAAAGTTGCCTAAAACTACGTATTATCAGGGTGCCCATAAAAAACCTTCGATATATCATCTAGAAAATCAACACATTACGGAACGTATTCGTGAAATACATCGAGCAAGTGACCGTTGTTATAGAGCACCTAAAATTCACTATTTATTGTGTAGAGAAGGTTTTCAAGTGAGCATCAAAAAAGTACAGCGTCTAATGAAACGTGCTGGAATCCGTTAAACTATCGTAAAAAAGTATTGACCGACGCCAACTCAAGTTTTATTGCAAAATAGAAGTGCAGCCTTATGCAATCAATTTGTGCAAAGTCTCGCACTTTTTTTAGTACATAAAAAAAGTCTGAAGAAGAGACTGTTAAAATAGTTTAACTAACTTTAATTTACGCACATCTAGGAAAAGGTGGAAAGGTATCTGGATGAGCATCTAATTGAACAATCCAATTACAATTTATACATTTGTAAGTATCTTTTCCTAAATATTAACCTGATTTATGAATAATCCTCTTATTTTAACAGGTTATACCGAAAATTAAGTGAAGTAAGTAGCTAAGAAAGCGTATTTAGATCTATTTTTAGTTATGTTTAATGTTGAAATTTAGAAGATATGCATGAAGAAATTGAAGTATCGAAGGAGTGGCAAACCGAACAACGATTCATTCAGAACCATGCTAGGCTATTAAATGTATGCCTATGTATATAAACTGAAAGCAAATAAACTATTTCAAAATATGTCCCGTAAAGGTAACGGTATTGATTATTCTGTCATGGAGAAGCATTCTCAAAAAAAAGATGGTCAAAGGGAAGATTTATCACACTTTCGATGAGCTTGAACAAGTGATTGTAGAATATATCCACTATTATAATCATGATCGAATAAAAGAGAAATTGACGGATATAAATCTGGTAGAATACCGTCATCACACTATCCAATTCGCTGTTTAAATAAATGGCCAAATTTTTAGGGTTCAGTACAAAATAATATAAGACAGGGTTTTCTTTTTATTTATAATTAAACTAATTATTAGACTAAATTGAAAATTTATGATAGCATCAAAACTTACCATGAACTTACAATCGTAATACTTACTCTCAGTTTCACTTAAAAAGTATACTAAGGGAAGGCTAGGAATATTTCATATTAAAGATTAACCAAGATGAATATTTTAAACTTGCCTGTAGTTTTTGAATAAGGATTATTCCTATATGTGTAAGTTCTACGGGAGCACTCTTCTTATTTGTGACGTTCGTTCTCTAATCTTAGCTACTTTAGTAATTTATTTTAATTTTCTTCCGATATTATTAAGATAATCTGCACTTAAATTATAAAATTAATGAGAAATGTTCGGAATTGGTGGGGACTTCTATTAATTTGTAAAAAGGATACGTGAATTGCAACACAAAAATTCATGTTATGTTTGTTGACTATATTTCTAAATAAATGAAAGTTGGTTGTTTATATGTTAAATGAAAATAAAGAAAAACATGTTCCGAATGGTCAAACCGAAACAACAATACAACGTCTACTTTCTGTTTCAGAGGAATTGTTTTCAAAAAAAGGATTTGCAGATACATCAATAAGGGAAATTGGAATTCGAGTTGGTGTTGCAAACTCTACAATTTTGTATTACTTTTCTACAAAAGAAAAAATATACATTGAAGTATTGAAACGAATAGAAAGTAGCTTGGAATCTATTATACTGGATTCAAGTGACCATAATGGCAGCGAATTGGATCAAATAATGGGCATGTTGGAACGTTTTATTGATTGGACATGGAAATTCCCTCAATATAACCAAATTATGGTTCGTGAAATAATGGAGAACGGGAATCGTCTCAAAAACAACAAAGATATGTATTTAATCGAATTCATTAATGAAGTGAAAAGACCATTAGATATTTTGAAGGATAAGGGGAAAATAGATTCAATTGACCCGATGCTATTTTTAATTCAAACCATAGGTGCAATATCGTATATGTCGATTGCTTTGCCAACAGTCGGGAAAATAACCGGCAACTTAGATAATGATTTACTTATGGAGAAAAATAAACAAACTATACTAACTACAGTATACGCAACTTTGAAATAGATATATATAAGTTAGCCGTATTTTTTGGTACATATAGTATATATATTCTTCAATGATTAATAATATATGCGCATTCTTTGTGCTATAAATATTATCGAGAAAGAATATTTCTGGAATTGGCGAGAAGTGAAACATTTCGATTAGCGAATTTCTATTTTTTGATAGAAATTAGACATATAAATAGAACTTTGATCACAATGTAAAACACAGGATGAGAACATTTTTCAGTTGTTGTAGTGTCTCTAAAACAAAAAAAGTGTCTTGCAACTCGCTAATTGTTATACCACAATATCATTTTCGCTTCTATTGGATAACTTACTCTTGCTCTCATAGATAAACACCTTCATTTAGATTACGCGGTATGCATTCAATACCCATTTTCTAAAGTAAGGTGTTTTTATTTGTCTCGTATTCTTAGTGCAGTGCCTTTGGGAGATTACCTGGTCCAATTGCTCGTTCTATTTATTTATAATTTAACCTGCTGTCATGCCCCCATCGATTGTATAGGCACTTCCTGTAATGTAGGATGCATTTTCAGAGGCTAAAAATACAACTAATTGTGCAATTTCATCTGGACTTGAATATCGTTTCATCGGTACCGATTTAGCAAAAATACTTTTTTGTTCTTCTCTTGTTTTGCCAGGTGCTATCCATTCTTCAAGTTCACGTACCATATCGGTATCAACAGGTGCTGGACATACGGCATTAACTCTTACGCCATTTCTAGAGTTTTCCAAGGCTGCTGCTTTTGTTAAACCGATTACAGCATGTTTGGAAGCAGTATAAATTGCTAATCCAGGAGTACCTACTAATCCAGCCACTGAAGCAGTATTGATAATTGAACCAGATTTTTGCTCAACCATTACTTTTAGAATATGCTTCATCCCGTAAAAGACACCTTTTACGTTTACGTTTAATACATTATCTAAGTCATGTGCGCTTTGTTGGATTAACAAGCCTGTTTTCCCACCAATTCCAGCGTTATTGAAGAATACATCTATTTTACCAAACTTTTCCATTCCTTTTTCTACATAATTTTGTACTTGTTCTTCTTTAGAAACATCTGTCGGTAGAATAAGATAATCCTCTTCTGCAAGATTCAGATTAGATACCATATTTTTCAGACCTTGACTATTTAAATCGACAAGTACTAATTTAGCTCCTTTTTGGGCAAAAAGTCTTGCTGTTGCTTGCCCTATTCCTCCTGCAGCACCAGTAATAACAACTACTTTTTCTTTGAAATCCACTAAGATCCCTCCTGAATAATATAAATATTTGAATTTTTTGTATATTATATCGAACGATAAATTCAAATTTATCATTTGTCAAGAAAAAAATAATTTGAGTCAGAGAGAATTGAGAACACCTGGTGAATCATTTAAGTCATAGGAAAAGATTACACTAGAGAGTAATTTATTAATCTTTTTATTTAGTTGTTTGACAATTCAGAAATCAAATGATATCTTTTATCTACCGAACGTTCAGTATGCAAGTGAAGTAAAGAAATTACATAATCGATTATGAAGTGAGAAATGGTAATAAATACGATTTTTAAATGAAAGACAAAGTGTAGAAAAAGGCTTTAAATCAAGATTAGTAGCAAGGGGGGATTTAGTATGTGTAGTAATGTTTTGTATGAAGAACGTGGAAAAGTAGCAGTTATTTCGCTTAGTCGACCTGATAAAATGAATGCGATAAGCGAGGATCTTTTAAAAGAATTGAATCAGATTATCGAAAAGATAAACAACGAGGAAAAAATCATTGTTGCGGTTATCACGGGGAATGGAAAAGCATTTATGGCGGGAGCAGATTTAGAACAAGTGTTTAAGAGTTCCCCGGAACAAAATAGAAAATACAATCGATTAATTATAGAAACATTCAACAAGATAGAAAACTCACCAGTTCCGTTTATCGCAGCAATAAATGGTTACGCCTTAGGTGGAGGGTTGGAGCTAGCACTAGCATGTACTATTCGGATCGCATCTGAAAATGCAGTTATAGGATTACCTGAGGTAAAGCTTGGCATAATGCCGGGAGCAGGTGGAGTTCAGAGATTAGTAAGAACAACATCTAGGGGGCAAGCGATGAAATTATTGTTAACGGGCAAAAATATTAATGCGAATGAGGCAAATAAACTGCTGATTATTGATGAAGTAGTGCCTTTGGAGAAATTAATGGAGCATTCGATTAACCTGGCGGAACAAATTTCTGAAAATGCCCCCCTTGCTGTGAAGGCAATTAAAGAGGCAGTAACAATAGGAGCTGATCTACCATTAAATCATGCCATTCATTATACAGAAGAAAGTCTTGAAAAGTTAACTCGATCAATTGATTGTAAAGAGGGAATTGAGGCATTTTTAGAGCAAAGAAAACCGGATTTTATAGGTGAATAATAAATACTAAATACAGGAGGATTTATTATGAATTTTGAATTTACAGAAGAGCAATTAATGCTACAAAAAATGGTTAGGGATTTTGCAGGAAATGAAGTTGCTAAGCATGCGTACAAAATTGACAAGGAAGAAAGCTTTCCATATGAAGCGTGGAAAAAAGCTGGAGAACTTGGTTTACTCGGAATTACGGCTCCTGAAGAATATGGTGGCTCTGGTTTAGGAATTATTGAAACATGTATCGTTGCAGAAGAGCTAGCAGCTGTTTGTACTTCTACTTGTGCAACTATTATGCATCAATCGGGTTTAGTAATAGACAATTTTATGCGACATGCTACTGAAGAGCAAAAGGAAAAATATTTACCACGCTTATGTTCTGGAGAATTAATTGGATGTCTAGCCATGACAGAACCTAATGCAGGATCAGATGTATTGAGCATGCAAATGAGAGCAGAAAAAACAGAAGATGGTTATATATTAAACGGTACAAAAACTTTTATAACAAACGGTCCTGTAGCAGACTTTGCTTTAGTTTACGCTAAAACATCTCCAGAAAAAGGTGCGAAAGGGATTAGCGTATTCTTTATTGAAGATGGCACACCAGGATTTAAGAAAGGCAAAAAGTTCGAAAAAATGGGTTGGAGAGGGTCACCAACAGGAGAACTTATCTTTGAAAATTGTTTTATCCCAAAAGAAAATCTAGTCGGCGAAGAGGATAAAGGAATAAACATTTTAATGGCAGGACTAGATAGTGAACGTGTTGTAATGGGAGTACAAGGAGTAGGGATTGCTACAGGAGCATTGAATGCTTCATTGAAATACGCTCAAGAAAGAGAACAATTTGGAAAATCCATTTCTAAATTCCAAATGATTCAAGATAAGTTTGCGACTATGTATACGAAAATAGAAGCTGGTCGTGCATTAGCTTATAAAGGTGCATCCTTAATAGAAAACGAAAAGACTGAAGGAATAGCTAGACTTGCGGCTGCTACGAAATTATTTGGTGCTGATGTTGCAATGGAAGTTACAACGGAAGCGGTACAAATTTTCGGTGGATACGGTTATATGAAGGAATTTCCGGTTGAACGATATATGCGAGATGCAAAGTTAATGCAAATTGGAGGCGGAACATCCGAAATCCAAAAGCATATCATTGCAAAGGCATTACTTTCGAATTAAACAGAAAGAAGGGATTATATGTCTTTAAATAATGAAGAGAAAATAGAGTTGTATCGAAGAATGTATTTATCTAGAAAGTTTGAAGATGCTCTCGATAAATTATTCGCCGAAAATAAATTAGCAGGATGGATTCATTCTTGTAAAGGCCATGAGTCTACGGGTTCTGCGATATCTCTTATTTTAAAGGAAAATGATTACTTAGTTCCGTATCATCGTTCACGCTCATCCATTTTAGGAAGAGGGTTAGCTGCTAAGTTTTTATTAGCAGAAATCATGGGTAAAAAAACAGGTTGTTGTAACGGCTTCGGTGGAGAAGCGCACATTATGGACCCAGTAACGAATGTTTATGGAACGGGAGGAATTATTGGTAGTAATATTCCAATCGGTGTCGGTCTTGCTTATAGTAGCAAGTTGTCAGATGACAATAAAGTTGTCATTTGCGGTTTTGGTGAGGGGGGGAGTAATCGAGGTACTTTCCATGAAGCAATAAATATGGCATCGATTTGGGATCTTCCTATTGTTTTTATTTGTGAAAATAATTATTATGCAGAATTTTCCCCACAGCATGAACAGATGAAGCTAGAAAATGTTGCGGATCGTGCAGTTGCTTACGGAATTGAAGGAATTGTTATAGATGGCTATGATCCACTTGAGTGCTATGAAGTAATTGAAAAAGCAGTGGAGAAAGCTAGGAGCGGAAAAGGTCCTACCCTGATTGAAGCAAAAACGTATAGACTGAAAGGTCATTATGAAGGGGATCCGATGGAGTATAGAACGAAGGAAGAAGTAGAAAAGTGGGCAAAACGTGACCCAATAGTAACCTTCAAAAAAGAACTATTGGATACGTCAATAATTGATTTACAAACGATCGAACGTCTCGAAAAAGCTATTGATGATGAGATTGAGGAAGCAGTTGAATTTGCCTTGAATTCAGAATATCCGTCTCAAAGCGATGTATTATCAAATGTCTATGCTTAAGGGGAGGTTACTACTATGACTAATATTAGTTTTCGTTGGGCAATTAATCATGCTTTGGATGAAGAAATGTCGAGAGATGAAAAAGTATTTTTAGTTGGAGAGGACATTGGTAAGCCAGGTGGGGTTTTTGGAATAACTAGAAATTTACATACAAAACATGGAGATTTAAGAGTGAAGGATACTCCAATTAGTGAAGAAGCAATAATGGGTCTTGCAGTCGGTTCAGCAATTGC
This sequence comes from Viridibacillus sp. NPDC093762, assembly GCF_050279675.1. Taxonomy (NCBI): domain Bacteria; kingdom Bacillati; phylum Bacillota; class Bacilli; order Caryophanales; family Caryophanaceae; genus Viridibacillus; species Viridibacillus sp. NPDC093762. The sequence continues at coordinate 26,353 of NZ_JBNNUK010000011.1, forward strand.
TGGTTATCGACCAATCGTTGATTTAATGTTTATGGATTTTATCACGATTGCCATGGAACAATTAACGAATCAAGCGGCAAAAACCTTTTATTTATCAGGTGGGAAAATAAAAGTACCACTGGTAGTTCGTGCTTTAGCAGGTGGTGGCTTTCGAGCAGGGGCACATCATTCTCAAACTTTAGAGAGTTGGTTAACACATGTTCCGGGGTTAAAGGTTGTATATCCATCAACACCTTATGACGTGAAAGGGCTATTAATATCCTCTATAAGAGATGATAATCCAGTCGTGTTTCTCGAACATAAATCATTACTCGGTGTAAAGGGAGAAGTTCCTGATGAGGAGTACACTATCCCGCTAGGTAAGGCTGACATTAAGCGTCAAGGAAAAGATGTAACAATTATTACTTATGGTCGAATGGTTCATACATCGCTGGAAGCTGCTGTGAAGCTATCGGATATTGGAATAGATGTAGAAGTGGTTGATCTTCGAACGCTACTCCCTTTAGATAAAGAAGCTATATTGAAATCAGTCAAAAAAACAAATCGTGTAGCAATTGTACATGAAGCTGTAAAAGAAAGCGGCTTTGGGGCTGAGATTTCCAGCATTATCGCGGAAGAAGCTATTTATGACTTGGATGCGCCAATCAAAAGAATTGCAAGCGTATTTTCTCCTATTCCAGTTGGTGAACTAGAGGATTATCTTTACCCTACAGTAGAAAAGATAGTATCTGAAATAAAAAGTTTGTGTGAATAGGAGGGGAAACTATGATTACAGATATTATTATTCCGAAGTTAGGTGCTGAAATGCAAAGTGCAAATATAGATGAATGGAAAAGAGATGAAGGAAGCTGGATTGATATTAATGATGCAATACTTGTGATCCAGACGGAAAAAATAACTAATGAAATTGAAGCACCAGCCTCAGGATACTTGCATATTCTCGGACGTGAGGGAACGGAATATGAAATCGGAAAAGTTGTAGCCCAAATAGCAGAAAGTAAGGAAGAATATCAAAGATTGCAAAGTATGGACTCGAATCACAAGCAGGAAAAGCAGAATGATGATTCCTTGAGTAAACATGAGGAAAGGCAAAAGGCATCGCCACTTGCTAGAAAAATGGCTAAGGATAAAGCTATTAACTTAGCAGACGTATGTGGAAGTGGGAGTTCTGGTGCTATTTTAAAACGAGACATTTTGGAGTTCCAAGGGCAACAAAAGGAAAGCGAAAATACAGGGCTATTAAAAAAAGAACAATCGGATAATCTATTTGCACAACCTGTTAAAAAAATCAAAGAAATCCATCCGTTAAAAGGAATGAGAAAAGTAATTGCAGAAACAATGATGAAAAGCTTACAGTCAACAGCACAAATGACGGATATCAATGAAATTGATGTTCATAAGTTAGTAGCATTTAGGGATTCGATTAATGAGGAATTGCAAGAAGAGTTAGGCTTTAAAATTTCTTATAATGATCTGTTTATTAAAATTGTAGCCACTATATTGAGAAGACTTCCTATTCTAAATGCTAGCATTCAGAATGAGCAAATCATTATTTGGGAAAATATCAACATTGGTATCGCGGTCGCGGTAGAAAATGGTTTAATCGTCCCAGTAATTAAGAATACCGATAAGCTATCATTAGGAGAAATCCATAAACAAAGTAACACACTAATAGAAAAGGCGAGAAAAGGTACCCTTACTCCAGATCAAATAGCTGATGGTACTTTTACCATTACTAATTTTGGGAGCTTTGGCGGGTATTTTGGAACACCTATTTTAAATCTACCGGAAGTAGGTATTTTAGGAATTGGTGCGATTAGCCAAAAGCCAGTTGTTCGCGATGGAGAAATAGTTATTGGTGAAGTCTTGGGCTATAGTTTCACGGTGGACCATCGTTTAATAGATGGAAAGATTGCCGGAGACTTTCAAAATGAATTTAAACGAATTATTAATAATCCGAAAATATTATTTGTTTAAAAAGCGCTATATATTGGTAATGTAGGGGGCTATGTTATGGAAGCAAAGTGGGACGTTGTTGTAATAGGAGGAGGCCCTGGTGGATATTCTTCGGCAATAAGAGCTAGTCAGCTTGGAATGAAAGCGCTTTTAATTGAAAAAAGTGCATTAGGAGGTACTTGTTTAAATGTTGGTTGTGTCCCAACAAAGCATCTCATTGAGTTTACTAATACCCTAAAAAACATTATGGAGTCGAAAAACTTTGGAATTGAAATAAGTATGGGAAATATTGATTTTCAAGTATTACAAAATCGTAAAAATAAAATTATTGATCAGTTATCTGCGGGCGTAAAACAACTTTTGAAAAAAAATAATGTGGAAGTTATTTATGGAGAAGCTACATTTATTTCGGACAAATTATTGAAAGTCCAACGACCACATGAAGACCTTACAATAGAAGGAAATCATATCATTATTGCCGCTGGAACTAGACCATCCCAATTTATGCTTCCTTTTGATGGAGATAAAATTGTAAGTAGTACTGAAGTTCTATCATGGGTTTCGATGCCAAAGAGTATTGTCATTGTAGGAGCAGGAGTTATTGGCATGGAATTCGCTAGCATTTTCTCTCAAATAGGTGTACATGTTTCAGTAGTTGAACTTGACTCAAAGATTTTAGCTAATGAAGATCAAGAAATAGTTGGATATTTAAAAGAATCTCTTGAAAAAAAGGGAGTTGAGTTTTACTTATCAACTAAGGTTGTAGATGGATTTGTTAATGAAAATGATGTTGAGCTTACAGTGGGAAATGACAGTGGTACACATTATCTAACTGCTGAAAAGGTACTGGTATCAACTGGAAGGGTTAGTAATGCAGAACTCTTATGCATTGAAAATACCAAGGTTGAAACGATAAAAGGGTTTATAAGAGTGAACGACAAGATGCAAACAAACGTTGAAAATATATATGCGGTAGGGGATATCACACCGGGACCACAACTCGCTCATGTTGCTTATGATGAAGGAATTGCAGCAGCAGAAATCATCGCGGGAAATGTCAAAGAGATGAAGTATGAAGCTGTTCCACGTACGATATTTACATCTCCTGAAATTTGTTCAGTTGGCTTAACAGAAGATAAAGCGAAAGAGCTTTTTGACAATGTAGAAGCATTTATATATCCATTGCAGGCTAATGCAAAAGCATTAATTAATGGAAATGGACAAACAGAGGGAATCGTTAAAATCATAATCGAGAAAAAATATGGTGAAGTTTTAGGGATTGCTATAGTAGGCCCTAAAATAAACGAGATGATAACCGCTGGTACATTAGCTATGACTCTGGAAGCGACGGTTGATGAAATTGCAAACACGATCCATCCACATCCATCCTTGTCAGAAATGTTGAAAGAGGTTTCACTCCTAGCATTAGGAAAGCCACTACATTTTTGAATACGAAAAAGTGAAAGGAGTGAAAGGAAAATGAATAATTTGTTTGATTTATCGGGCAAAACGGTAATTGTTACAGGCGGAGGTAGTGGAATCGGAATTTCGCTGGTTCATGCACTAGCCGATTATGGAGCAAATGTAATTATTGCTAGTCGTAATGTAGAGAAATGTAATAATGTGTTGAAAGAAATCGAGTCAAAAGGAGGGAAGGGAGCAGTAGTTCAACTAGATATATCAGATGAAAAAAGTGTGTGGAATCTAGTAACTGAAGTTTTAGAGCGCTTTGGATCAATAGATGTGCTCATTAATAATGCCGGAATTAGCCCATTTATGGCTCCAATGGAAAAAGTTAAAATAGCAGGATTTAAAAAAATAATGGATGTCAATCTAATAGGTGCTCTACAATGTGCACAAGCAGTAAGTGAGCATATGATTGCAAGAAAAAAAGGAAAGATTATTAACGTATCTTCATCTGCTTCAACCGTATCTATGGAAGGATTAGGCGCATATTCCATTACAAAGGCAGCTCTTAATAGCCTTACAAAAACACTTGCTTATGAATGGGGCAAATACAATATTAATGTAAATGCAATTGCTCCTGGCTTTATGGATACGGGAGTTGCAGATTTTATCAATCATACAGATGAATCGTTTCAATCAGTTATTGATAGAACACCGATTGGCCGTACTGGAAAAGCCGAAGAACTGAAGGGGTCCATTGTATTCCTTGCCTCAGATGCTTCCAATTACCTTACAGGTCAAATCTTGTATATCGATGGCGGTGCAGGGAATTGCTAAAACTGTATAGATCATTTTATTTAGAAAGGAGGTAGTGAGAATGGATGGAAAAATGAAAGCTGCCGTGCTTCATGGAGTTGGTGATATCCGAATTAAAGAAATGGATATTCCTGAAATTGGTAATTATGATATTTTACTGAAGATTCGAGCAGTAGGCATTTGTGGTTCGGATTTACACTCGTATAAGACAGGGCTTTATTCCTTCCCTGAACAAATAATGGGGCATGAATTTTGTGGTGAGGTAGTAAAGATTGGTGCGGATGTAAAGGATATTAAATTGGGAAGTAGAGTGACTGGATTTACCGTTTCTTATTGTGGGAAATGTTACTGGTGTACTCGGAAATCTTATCGTCTATGCCCAGATCTTTTTAAATCCTACTCCGGCTACGGTGAACCAGGAGCTTTGGCGGAATTTATGAAAATCCAAAACGCTGTGCTAAATGAAAACGTGTTCGAGATTCCAGATTATGTGACTGACGAAGAAGCAGCTATGGCAGAACCTATAGGAACTGCGGCTTATACATTGCTTCGAACAAAACCTACCGAACAAGATAAAGTTGTCATAATTGGAGCTGGCTTTATAGGAAATATTATTACGCAATTAATGAAAAATAATCCGGTAGAAAAAGTTATTGTTACTGAAATTATGGATGAAAGATTAAAAGCAGCCCAAAATGTAGGTGCAGATGTAGTAATAAATGCAAATGAAACAGATGCTATTCTTTATGAGATTCAACAACATACCGGAAAAGGAAGACATCATTTTGGAGAAGGTGGAATGGCAGATATTGTTATTGATGCAGCTGGGGGTACGAATACACTAAATCAAGCCCTGTCTTTTGCTAGAAGCAAAGGAGTTGTAGGTCTAGTAGCACTTCCGGAAAAAGATGTAACAATTGATTCTAGTAAAATTATTTATAAAGATTTACGTGTAATAGGTATATTAGGTTCGATGATTCCTAGTGGAATTGATTATTTGAATAAAAGTGCAGTTAATGTTGAATCACTAATTACCCATAGGTTTTCTTTAGATCAAGTAAACGAAGCATTTCAAACGCTAGTAAAAGATCCTACTGCGTTGAAAGTTATAATTAAAATTTGATAATTCAGTAATTTCAGTAAACTAAGATAGTGAAAAATCAATATCGATTGAAAACTAATCATACTACAGTTATAAAATATTATTATTAAGGGAGAGATTGTAATGAATTATAATAAAATTAAATATGAAAAAGAAAATAATGTGGTGACTATAACGATTAACCGTCCAGAAGTCCTTAACTGTATCGATAATGAAACAAACTTTGAGCTTCATCATGCTTTTAAAGCATTCAGAGATGATGACGAAGCACTAGTAGCAATTTATACAGGAGCAGGGGATAAGGCATTTTCAGCTGGATGGGATTTAAATGATGCTGCAGCACTGAGGGAGCGTCCTCAGCTAGATCAATTTAGAAAAGATATAAGGAATTCAGAGGGGTATTGTGGTTATACAAAGAGATTTGATATTTTCAAACCTATTATTGTAGCAATAAACGGGTATGCTGTTGCAGCTGGATTAGAAAATATTATGTTGGGTGATATTCGTATTTCTTCGGAAGATGCTAAATTTGGAGCATTAGAAAGACGTTGGAATATTGTTGCAGGTGATGGTCTTTGTGTGAGATTGCCATTAATGGTTGGTTATGCCAGAGCGATGGAGCTTATTATTACAGGCAGAGAAATAGACGCAGAGGAAGCACTGCGCATAGGGCTAATTAATGAAGTAGTACCTCAAAATGAAGTCATGTCAAGAGCACGAGAACTTGCACAATCAATATGTAAATTGCCTCAAGGAGCCCTTCGTATTGATAAAGAAACGATAGTACGCGGAGTGGGAAGAACTCTTGAAGAGCAGACTTTTATTGAAAGTGAAGGTGTAATGACAATGTTTTTACGCGAAGATAAGCATTATGAAGGAGCAGGTTCTTTTGTTGAAAAGCGACAACCGAATTTCAGCAACAATGGAATATAAAATTTTTGTCCATATTGGGATGACAATTAAGAATTACACAAACAAAATTTCACCATTGGATATTCATCTCTATAATTTTCAGTTTTGAAATGGCGAGGAATTAGCCCCGCTGTAACTGCTATAGAACAAAACCATACTTATGGAAGGTTGATAAAAATGCATATAGCGAAAGATTTTTATAAGAGAATAGGCTATCCGGAGCAGTGGATAACCGATGCAGAAACGTATTGTGACAATGATTCTTATGTTATCTATGACCCATCATGGGATGATCCTATTGCTGATTTCCCTAGAATATCTATATATAACATGTTCAAAAAAAGTGTGGAACAGCATGGAGACCAAGTAGCAATCATCTATTTGGACAATGAAATAACTTACAAGGAATTTGATGTATTGGTTAATAGATTAGCCTCACAATTAATTGATTTAGGGATTAAGAAGGGGGATACAATTTGTCCAATGCTTCCCCCATCACTTCAGCATTGGGTAAGTTTCTTTGCTATAGCAAAAGTTGGTGCGATTTCAGCACCGATTAATGTAATGTTTAAAGAAAAAGAAATATCGTTTCAAATTAAAGACTGTGGTGCGACTACAGTAATTGTATTAGATGTGTTTTATCATTATTTTAATAATTTAAGAGAAGAACTAGAATTAAAGAATGTTATTGTCACTAATATTAAAGATTATGCTTCACCGGACTTTAAGGTTTACGATTCATTGAGAACTTATTGGGATTTTCCAAAAGTAAAAATAGATAACACATTGGATTTCCAGAAATTAATAAATAGTGCCACAGTGAAAGAGTTTGAAGTGGATATTAATCCAAAAGAAGATATTGCTAAAGTTATCTACACTTCTGGTACTACTGGGAAACCAAAAGGATCTATGACAACCCATTTTAATTTAGTGCATAATACGATAACTCATGCCCACCTTATGAAAATAGATATGCCAATAAATCTAACTTTTTTACCTATGAATCACACCGGAGGATATTTAGTTTTTCAATTACCAACCTTTTATTTAGGTGGGACTGTTATTTTAAGGCCAATTGCAGATATGGAAGACATACTTGAAGCAATCCAAAATTATAAAGTAAATGCGATATTTGGACCACCAACTTTTTATATTGGATTACTACAATATTTAAAATTCAAAAAATTCGATCTAAGCAGTTTGACTCTGGTGACTGCAGGAGCTGCTAAAGTATCAGAGACTTTGATGCAATCATGGAAAGAGAGCATTGGGTCAGAATTAACGGTAGGTTGGGGCGGTACTGAGACGAATACTATGGGGACTTGGAGCCGATTAAAGAATAAAAATAATGAATTTTCTGTAGGGGTTCCTTTTATAGGAGAAATGAAAATTATTGATGAGGATGGCCTCATACTTCCTAGAGGAAAAGTTGGCGAACTACTTTATAGGGGATTACAAGTTTCCAAAGGATATTTAAATAATCCTAAGGAGACAAATGCCTCGTTTCAATATGATGGATGGTTCAGAACTGGGGATGCAGCTTATATAGACAATGAAGATTTTCTACATTATGTAGATAGATTGAAGGATCTTATTATTGTTTCTGGATATAATGTTGCTCCAATTGAAATAGAGAATGCGATTTTACAACATGATGGTGTACGTGAAGTAGCAGTAGTGGGCGTCCCGCATAAATACAGAGTTGAAACAGTTAAAGCCTTTGTTGTTTTATGGGAAGAATATCAAGGTGAAGTTACTGAGCAAGATATTATGGATTTTTGTCGGAAGGAAATCGCAACCTACAAAGTCCCAACAATCGTTGAGTTTATACCGGAACTTCCGAAAAATGCAATGGGCAAAACTTTAAGAAGAATTTTGAAGGATAGGGTACAGTAAGAGAATAATGTTCAAAAGTAGTGGGCCATACCTAGGAAGAAATAGGTATGGTTCCTTTTATTTTGTTATTTTTCTGTCCAAGTTTAGTTCATACCTATTATAGCAGCAATATCCTTCACTTCGCAGTATTTAATAGTGCCACGAGTTAACTTGTTAGAAATATTTTGTACAGAGGCCTGTTTATCGTTTGGTAGTGTTTCATTTGTTTTTTCACTATGTCTGTTAGTGTCCAATCAGCAGCATATATAGCTTTCCAGTTCGTTCTTAATAGTGCAACCATTTAGCATCGCCGTTTATCTATTGTAAAATGAATAAACTTTAAAAAATATAATTATTCATATTTGAATAAAAAACAAACACGATTAGTCAGTGAATGGTCAATGGAAAGTAGGGGATATGAAATATTCATACAAGAATTGAATTTATAAGAGGTAAATCAGCTAGTATTTGAATTACCAGATGTATTGAAGAAGATGGAAATGTGCAACAAAAATTATGCGAAGAATACTTTGATAAATACGACAAAGGTAGAATCGAAAATGGTAACATGTCTATTTTAGTTGACCATAAACGTTCTAATATTTATGCACTTATCATCAAGACTATTTATTCAAAGCAAGAGAATCTATTAATTCCTTAAGAATTGAGGTTGATTAGATTCTTACTATCACAGGGGAATTAAGGGAAGTGCGGAAGTGTAAAATAAAAGGAAATAATACTATAAATTGAAACAGAAGAAGCATGCTATATCAGTAAAATTTCGTGAAGAATATGTAAACAAAGAACCAAAGGAAAGGTTCAAGTTATCTTATACGGTACGAAACAGATAGTAGTAGAGTTATAATATTGTCCTAATAATGTTACATTTAGTATATGGCATTTGGTGAATTTTAAAGGATTAAAAATTCTTGTAAACACTGATATAAAAGCGATTAATAAGGTGTTAATACTTCCTAGAACCTTTAATTCATTTTCTGAAAGTTTTTCTTTCTTTTTTATAATTATACTAAATTTGGGATTCCTAACATAAACGATTATAAATAATACCCGCTATTGATCATTTTGATAAAATGACCGCGATAAATAAAATGAAACTTATTTTAGGAAAAGAATCGGTTTCGAACGGAATGGTGTTTTATTTATTTTTATATTTAATCTATGTTGTAAAAATAGTATTGTAAAGAGATTTCCAATCCATGTTTGTCTTTTTATTAATAGTAAACTGCAAATAAGTCCTTTATATTATAGGTAATACCATTGCTAATTGTGGAAGTAGATTGTAGGAGGTGTGACCAAAAATGCCCACATACAACAAACTAGTACGAGATTTAATCCCTCAAGTAATTGAGAAGTCTGGAAAAGAATGTACAACTCGTATTTTAGAACCAAAAGAATATTTAACAGAATTAAAATTAAAAATGATAGAAGAAGCAATTGAATATAAAGAAGCAGAAGTACAAAAAGACGCAGTTGAAGAGCTCGCAGATATATTAGAATTAATGCATGCTTCATTGGCTGTTTATGGGGTTTCTTACGAGGAACTGGAACAGATTCGTTTATCGAAAAAGGAAAAACGAGGTGGATTCTCAAAAGGTATCTATTTAATAGAAGTAGAGGATGTCTGACCTAAAGTAACTAGCATTTATTAAGTAATACACTTTACTCTAACACCATTCAATGTTTCAAAAGAAGCTCAAGAACTCCTTTATGAATGGACTTTACAAATTTGTAACTATCGGTTGCATACATACTTTGAAAAGAAGATGATGAAATTGGAAGAGTGTAAACGTGCATCATATTAATATTGAAGAACAGCTTATGCCCAAATGCATAAGCTGTTTTTTATATACATCAATCTATACTCCCCTCATAAAGAAAAAACTACCTCCTCCCTCAAATTTTCAGTTGAATTTCATAATAAACAATTAAAATGAAATCAAATAAATAGTGAAGGTGATCAAATGTATAAAAAAATTCGCTTAGCTGTAATGCTTTTCTTTTGTGGGACATTAGTAGACGGGAGCATAGTGAAAGCTGATGATGACCACAAAAATAAGTATGAAGATGCATACGAAGATGATGAGGAGGAGTATGAATACGATGATGATGAAGATTACTATTATGAAGATCTGTATGAAGATGAATACGAATACGATGAATCAGGTGATGACGATGAACTAAAGACTATTGAAAAAGGTACTTGGAATATCTGGACAAGAAACTTAGCAAAAAATAAAGAGAACTTACCTTTTACCGATTCTAAAACAGTCCAGTTGAAAATTAGTACAAATAACGCCATTAGGGATATTTACGTAATTCCAAAAGACGGGGAGTTTTTTGTTCAAGGTAAAGTAGTTTCAGAGTTTTTAGGCGCAAAAGCATCATTTTATAAAACTAGTAGAATTTTAGAGGTGACTTCTAAAGAAACAAAATTATTATTCCGTGCGAACACGAACGTGGTCTACGAAAACAATGTTAAAATGCCTTTACCAGCAATTTCTTTTTATATAAATGAGGAAATTTATTTGCCATTAAGTGCAATTGTAAATGGCTTAGGATATGTAGTTGAATGGCAAGAAAGAGACAATATGTTTTTATGCCAAAAATTATCCTAAATAGGGGGGATGGTATGAAAGATCAAAAGAAAGCAAAATGGATATTAGGGACATCTGGGGTCATGTTATCTGCATTGTTATTAACACAAATGAAAGATATAACACAGACTGAAGCGAACAATACAACCACCTATAATTTTACTACTGAACAAGAGAATCAAATGACGAAAAAAGAAAAAGAGTTTGTAAAACTTGATTGGACAAATTTTGAAATAGAAGCGGTTGAGCAATCACCTGTACATAGTGATCGTAAAACGCGGAGGTCATAGGTGTGATGAACCAGATGGATACACTGTCTCTTCATTTGATGAATACAGACTTTTATATAGCGGTTCCAGAAAAAAATCAGCCAGATTGGAAAGAAAAAGTAGAGAAATGGCTTCAATTTGTGGCCAAAGAGTGGTCTAGATTCGAAGATAACAATGAGCTATCTAAATTGAACCGTTTAAAAGTAGGAAACACAATGCAAATTTCAACTTTATTATTCGATTGCCTAAGTAAAGCAAATCACTATTACCTTCTTTCAGATGGGTTATTTTCACCTTATTTAAAACGCCAGTTAGAACAACATGGTTATAATCAATCATTTCCGATAGAGAGCATTGCTCATGAACATATAAAAATAGACACAGTAAATAATCTTCCTTTTAGATTTTTACACAATCAAAAAGTACTGAAATTGGCTAACCAAGAAGTTGATTTAGGTGGTTTTGCAAAAGGGTATGCAATAGAAAGAGTAGCGTTATGGCTTCAAAGCCAAGGATATACTGAATACGGTATTGTTGACGGTGGTGGTGATATGAAGATGTGGTCTGATGGAAAAAAAGAATGGACAATTGGTATTGCACATCCACTTGATAAAAATCGTGAAATCAGCTTTATCAAGATGAAAACGGGTGCTATCGCGACTTCTAATTGTTTATATAGAAGTTGGACGCAGGCAAATACAAAAAAGCATCATCTACTCAATGGACAAACAGGAGAAATTGCGAGAACAGAAGTAATTCAAGCCACAGTCATCAGCGATTCATTATGTGAAGCAGAAGTAGGGGCTAAACTATGCTTTCTGCTAAATGAAGATGAACAGCAACTGTGGTTTGAAAAAAACTATCAACAATGTGCAAGGTTTGTAGTAAAAGAAGATACAGAGGGGTATTGGAAAAGGTCAAAAGGAGGGTAGCAGATGTTCAGTAACACATGGGAATGGATTCGCATTTTTGGATTTCTCGCCTACTTTTATTTTACGATAGCAGTCATATTTGGTTTGTTAAGAAAGTCTTCATATGTAAAGTCAAATAAAAACTTAATCTATCAAATCCATCAAAGTGCAGGGTGGATGGGCTTACTCATTTTATTGGCGCATTTGCTTTTATTACTCATTGATCATTATGAACCTTATACTATATTGGAAATTATCCTACCATTTAATTCTGGTTATAAGCCCTTCCTATCTAGTTTAGGCACAATTGCTTTTTATTTGTTTTTCGTTGTGATGATTACGTCAGATCTATGGTTACAAAAAATGAACCGTAACATATGGAAAAAAACACATTTCCTTGTATTACCTGCATGGATTTTATCTCTCGTCCACGGCTTATTTATTGGTACCGATACCGGAAATGTTTTTATTCTACTATTTTATGGCGTAACAGCGAATATAACAGTATTCATCTTGATTTTACGTATGGCGGATCAAAAAAGGGCGGTACTCCAATGATAAGTGAATATAGAAACTATAAAAAAGCGCTTTGTAATATCTTTCGTGAAAGAATACAAAGCGCTCGATTTTTTTCTATAGAGTGGGAAAAGAAACAGTGAATGTTGTACCTTGTCCAATTTGACTAGCTACATGAATTGTTCCATTATGTTGTTCGACAATCGCTTTTGCGATAGAAAGTCCTAAACCTGTACCGTTTCGTTGTCGAGCAGAATCACTACGATAGAAGCGATTAAAAATTAAGGGAAGATCCTCTTGATGAATGCCCATTCCAGTATCTTGCACAAGGATTTTAATTGAAGATTCTCCTTGTAAAAGTGTTAATGAAATAGTTCCTTCTCTTGTATACTGAACGGCGTTATCCAGCAAAATATAGATTAATTCTTGAATTCTAGTAGAATCACAGTAAAATTTGACGTTCTTATTTATATTTTGGGTAAATGTCACTGACAAAGAAATAGTTCTTTCAAATTTATTCCCCAAATTTGTTAGTAACTCAGAAAGATGAATAACATCCTTGTTCAAAGGGATATGATTTTGATCGTGACGTGCTAGGAATAATAATTTCTCCAATAGGTCTTTCATTAATTGAGATTCTTCTTTTAAATCAACAATTAATTCTTTTCCAAAAGGACTCAATTTCTGTGCTTCATCTGTCTCTAATAAATCCAATGAGCTATAAAAAACGCTTAGAGGCGTTCTTAATTCATGTGATGCATCAGAGACGAATTTTTTCTGCTTATCGAACGATTGTTTAATAGGAATCATGGCTTTTCCAGCTAAATAGTTACTAAGTAATCCGATGAATAATGAGAAAATACAAGTTAAAACAACTAGCAACCAACTCATCTTTTGGAAAAAGTGATATTGTGCTGTAATAGATTTTCCTAAAATGATATAACCTTCAACTTCATTTGAATTTTTTATAGGTTTTTTTAATAATAGATAATGTTGCTCTTGCGACTCTAAATGACGTTTAGTACTTTTTGCAGCATCCTCTTGTTGGAATAGATGTTCAAGTTCTTTATACAATCCCTTAAATGACTCGTCCCCATGTACTAATACATGATCTTTTGTATAGATATAATAAAAGAAATTACGGTTTGGATCATAGGTCAAATGTTTCTCTTTATCATGTTTGTGTTCGAAAAAATCGTGTTGTTCTTTTAGATAGTAGGATTCAAGTTCTTTTATTTGCTCATTTTCCATCAGTTTAGAAAGTGAAAAATAGAGCACAACGATAAAAACGAGGATAAATAGGAAATAACATGCAGCATACAACAGCGTTAACTTTTTCCTTATACGATTAAACATAAGAATCTCTCAATTTGTAGCCAATTCCTCTTACATTTTGAATAATTGATTGTTGGTCGTTTTCATCTATCTTTTTTCGGACAAGCTTGACTAGAGCATCGAGTGCATTATTCGAGATAACTTGATCATATCCCCATATATGTAAAGAAATTTGATCACGTGTTAATACTCGACCTTTATTAATAAATAAATATTCTAATAGGAGAAACTCTTTTTTTGTTAATTCAATTTCTACATTGTTTCGTAATAGTTTACGTGAATCTAATTGCAATAGGAAGTCATCTACTTTTACAACTTGTTCAATAGGTCTATCTTTTCTTCGTAATAATGCCCGAATTCGTGCAAGTAGTTCTTCCATTTTAACTGGTTTTACTAAATAATCATCTGCCCCCATGTCTAACCCTCGAATAATATCGGCTGTGTCATCTTTTGCAGTCAGCATCAATATGCCCCCAGTGTATCCCTTACGTCTTACTTCCTGACAGACTTCCATACCACTAAGGTTTGGCATCATCCAATCTAAAATAAGCAGGTCATATTCATCACACATAGCATAATCTACTGCATCTTGCCCATTATCCACTGAATCAACTTGGTGAATTTCACGTTTTATTATTTGAACTAAATTCTTCCTTAATCTGGCATCATCTTCTGCTAAAAGTATTTTCACAACTATTTCACCTCTTTTAAGTCATACATCATGTATAAAATTGTACACGCCATTAATGAAAAGAAACTGAAAAAAATAGTTCGGTTGGTAATTATTTTTCATTATAATGGAAACTGGTTAAACAAGTGAATGACTTTGCTCCATATAATATGAACTCTACCCCCAAAAAAATTCACATACCCAAGCAGATTCATCAAAACCTTAATAGAGCCTTACTAATAGAAGCAAAACAAAATGAATAACTAAAAAGTATATAAAAATTTCAGACGCTTTTCAGTCTGAATGAGTACGATTAAAAAAAGAAAGGAGATTGATCTTAATGCCTTTACATCCATTGATTGTCCATTTTCCTATAGCGCTACTTGTATTTGGAGCAGTAATTGAAATTGTAAATGTTTTTTTCAAAAAGGAAACGCTCAACAAATTCGGAACGCTTTTGATAACATTTGGAGTTATATCAGGAATATTTGCACTTTTAAGTGGGGAGGGAGCAGAAGAGTTTGCTTTTCAAAACTGGGGACGTGGTTTTCATGACCAGGTAGAATTACATGCGTTTTTTGCCAATATTTCCATCATATTATTCGGTATACTAGCGATTGTCAAAATCATGTTCAAGTACTCCCTTTTAAGCTGGAATGGATCACAAATAAATAAAGGATTAATTTCAATTGTTATTGTATTTCTAAGTATATCAGGTATAGTATCTCTAGCAATTACAGGTGACTTAGGTGGAAAAATTGTTTATGAAAACGACAACATCATTATCGATAACACTTCTAAATAATCGTATTTTTTATAAAACGAATGGTCATGTTCCACAAACTTGTTCAATCACTCTCCGACGTCTGTCATCTACAATTTACATCCCTATAAAATGAATTTTAGTTGTCGCACGGAAAAAATACATAATCCGTGGATGTTTACTATTTCATAAGAGTTGAAAAGTATAGTAACATCATACAAATCCTTTGAAAACTATGCCATCTTCATTTTGAAAAACGAATCCGAATTCTTTAGTCATTAATCAGACATAACCTACTTTCTTAATACAAACAATATTGTACGGTACTGTAAAATTCGATAAGCTAGTAGTAACTTCAGATTTTATCGTAGTAAGTTGTTTGTAGGAGAGAAATTATGCTAAAAAATCCTGTTGGTCAGCTGAAGTTAGCTGGCTATTTTGACGGCTTTTCGCTATTAATATTATTATTTATTGCTATGCCTATGAAGTATATGTTGGATATTCCGATGGCTGTTCGCATTGCTGGCGCAACACATGGTTTCATCTTCGTTGCTTACGTTTTAGTTATTTTATATGTAACAATTCGTGTTCGTTGGAATGTTATTTGGTCATTACTTGCATTTGCAGTAGCATTTATACCATTTGGAAATTTTATATTTGATTTCAAATTAAATAAGCTTGAACAGCGTTATTAAAAAGCCTGACAATTAATTGTCAGGCTTTTTTGTAGTTATTTTTAAACAATATGAATTTGAGAGATATTGATAAAACTTAAGCGAAATGTCTTCTTTAGAACAATCCAAGTATGCTTAGTTCTTTAATAACGCAATTGTATAAGAAAGGGGAGCAAAAGGTTTTTTTCTTGAATTTAAATCTTATAAAAAACCAAGTTGTTGTGAAATTCCGGCTGTAGTTTGCAACAACTCCTGCTTTAAAAACTCAATACGTTCCTCAGAAAGTGTAAATTGTAGAACGCCTATACTTACTGCGCCTAGTACTTCACCATTTCTTTGGCGGATAGGTGCTGCTATGGAAGCTGTACCTTCTGTTTTCTCCTCATAACTGATTGCATAACCATTAGCCTGAATTACTAACAATTTCTCAAACAATCCTTCCAATTCCTTTGGTGTTACTGCTTTTTTTACACATTCATGTATTTGCGATTTGGACATACAGGCAAGCATAGATTTGTTAGCGGCTCCAATATGCATCGGTATTCTCATACCCAATTGATCGACAATTCGTATTCGATTATTAGGCGCATCAATCCGTTCAATCACCATTGCTTCAGTTCCAATTGGTTTACTTAAATAAACACTTTCATTGACGATATTGGCCAATCGATCTAATTCAGGACGAATGGTCGATACATAATCGAAGCGATCATAAAGTTGAAGTCCAAATTCTAACCAAACATTACCTAGTTGGTATTTTTTTGTTTCGTTATCTTGAACTATTAGTCTATGTTCAATTAGTGAAGAGAGCATACGGTGCAGAGTTGCCAATGGTAATTTGGTTTGTTGTGTTAATTCGGTTATAGTAATCCCATCTTCTTTTACATTGGATACTATACCAATTACTTGCATTATCCGATCTATCGTCTGCATTAAATTCACCCCTAATTATATTTTCAGATTTATTGAAATATATTGACATTATAATATATTTTTCATATATTCTAAATATATAGTTTCCTTTTAACGGAAAAATTTTCCGATCATCGGAAAGGGGGAGGGTAAGTATGTTTTGTGATTCAATGTATGCACCTTTAAAACGTGTCATTGTGAAAAGTCCCGAGGCTGCTTTTATTAACCAACAGCATCTTCAGGAGAATTGGGAGAAATATTTTTATCTCAGTGAGCCAAATTTAAAAGAAGCTATAAATGAGTACGAATCGTTTCTAGATATTTTAAGAAAACATGTTGAAACGATTGATTTCTTACCACAAAACGAAATTGTCGGTTTGGATTCTTTATATGCACATGATCCAGTGAAATTCACACCGCACGGAGCTATCATCTTACGTTCTGGAAAAGAATTGCGACAACCTGAAGCAGATGTGTTTAAAGAGTTTTTGACAGAAAAGGAGATACCAATCATCGGTAGCTTAAAAGGGGAAGCTATTTCAGATGGTGGGGATATCGTCTGGTTAAATGAGCGGACAGTAGCAATAGGAAGAGGCTATCGTACGAATGATGAAGCGATTCGTCAGCTTACAGAAATCCTCAAGCCTTTTGTAGATGAAGTGATGATTGTTCCTTTACCACATGATTTAGGTGAAGAAGCTTGCTTACATTTGATGTCTTTTATCAGCATAGTGGATAAGGATTTAGCGGTTGTACACTCAAGATTAATGCCAGTCTTCTTGCGTCAATGGCTTTTAGAAAAAGGCTTTACACTAATCGAAGTACCAAATGATGAATACGATTCACTTGGTTGTAATGTTTTAGCACTTGCACCAAGAGTATGTGTATTACCTGTTGGTAACCCGGTTACAGAACAACTATTGAAAGAAGCAGGCGCAACAGTTTATACGTATAAAGGCGATGAAATCACAGTAAAAGGGACAGGCGGGCCAACGTGTTTAACTTGCCCAGTCGAAAGATACTAAGGGGGATATATATATGTTTTCAAATGTTATTGTAAAAAAACCAGGTAAAAGTTATGTAGAAGGATTAACAACTTCTGATTTAGGTATACCAAATTACGAAGAGTTATTAGTGCAGCATGAAGCTTATGAAGAAGCGTTAAAAACTTGTGGAGTAGAGGTTACTTATTTAAAAGCAGATGAAGCGTTCCCAGATTCTACTTTTGTAGAGGATACTGCTGTCTTAACAAAAGATTTTGCAGTCGTATCAAACCCAGGTGCAGCTAGTCGTAATGGTGAAATTGTCGAAATGGAACAAGTATTAAAAGGCTTATTTGAAAAAATCTATTACATTGAAAATCCTGGCACATTAGATGGTGGCGATGTATTACAAGCAGATAATACTTTTTACATTGGTATTTCAGAGCGTACAAATCAACAAGGTGCTGAACAATTAAAAGCTATTTTAGAAAAAGAAGATTATGTGGCTCATATTGTACCACTTAAAGAATTCTTCCATTTGAAAACTGGAATTGCTTATTTAGGTGACAACAAAATGGTTTTAGCTGGGGAATTTGTTGAAGACGAACTATTTTCATCATACGACAAAATCGTTATTCCAAAAGAAGATGAATATTCAGCAAACTGCATTTTAGTCAATGATTTTGTCATTATTCCTGCGGGTTACCCAGCGACAAAACAAAAAATTGAACAAGCAGGTTATAGCGTTATTGAATTACCGATGAGTGAGTTCCAAAAACAAGATGGTGGCTTAAGCTGCTTGTCACTTCGCTTTTAAAAACATACATGGGGTGGGATGGGTATGAACGATCAACAAGGGGTGAATGAGTCAAACCAATTAAAGAGATCCATGAAAAGCCGTCACTTATTGATGCTTTCACTTGGGGGAGTGATTGGTACAGGCTTGTTTTTAAACGTTGGTTATACGATTAATCAAGCAGGTGCTGGTGGTGCCATTATTGGTTATTTAATTGGTGGATTAATTTTGTATATGGTGATGACTTGTTTGGGTGAGCTTGCTGTGCATATGCCTGTAACAGGCTCATTCCAAACATATGCAACAAAATATATACATCCATCTGCAGGTTTTTCCCTTGGTTGGATGTACTTTGTAGGTTCAGCTGCAACCGCAGGTGTTGAATTTACAGCTGCTGGAATATTGATGCAACATTGGTTTCCAGATGTAGCAGTTTGGATATGGTGTGCACTCTTTATGTTACTGCTGTTTTCTTTGAACGCCTTGTCTACAAGAGGATTTGCTGAAACAGAATTTTGGTTCTCTGGGATTAAAGTAGTGGCGGTTGTGATTTTTATTATTATTGGCATCGCTGTCATTGTCGGTTGGGTTCCTATTGCAGATCGTCCAGCTCCGCATTTAACAAATTTAGCGCCAACACAGTTATTCCCAGCTGGGATTGCTATTATTTTTGTCACTATGATGAACGTAATATTCTCATATCAAGGTTCTGAATTAGTAGGTATTGCAGCGGGGGAAACTGAAAACCCTCAAAAGAATATTCCGAGAGCTATTCGTACGATTTTAGTTCGTATCATTCTTTTCTATATTGCTTCAATTATTGTACTATCTGCTATTTTCCCTTCTAGTGAACTCGGTTTATTAGAGAGTCCATTTGTAACGCTGTTAGATTTAGTAGGGATTCCATTTGCAGCTGATATTATGAATTTCATTATATTAACAGCTATTTTATCTGTTGGAAATTCATGTCTCTATGCATCAACTCGATTATTATGGGCAATGTCAAATGAAGGAATGGCACCGAGAATTTTCGGAAAAGTCAATAAAAACAAAATCCCTTTTAACGCTCTTGTATTTACAATGGTATTTTCATTGTTATCACTTTTAACGAGTGTTATGGAAGCAGATACAGTGTTTGTATTGCTCATGTCTATTGCTGGAATTTCAGTTACGATTTCATGGATGGGTATCGCATTATCGCAGTTAATGTTTAGAAAGCATTATTTAAAAAACGGTGGGCAACTGAAGGATTTAGGTTATCGAGTAAAGTACTATCCATTCATTCCTCTTTTTTGTATCGCGTTTTGCGCATTGATTTTAGGGTTTCTTGCATGGGATTCCACGCAAAGATTGGGTTTAGCTTACGGGGTAGGGTTTTTCATAGCTTGTTTAATCTTTTATCAAGTAAGGCTAAAGGGGAAGTCCTTTGCACCTGAAGATCCAAAAGTGATTATTGAAAAAGGGAGCGAGACATAATGTGGGGTACATCCAAACAGTTACGAGAATTATTATGTGAACTAGTCAGTTGGGAAAGCCAGACTTTGACTACAGGAGAACAACAATTTTCTAGAAAATTACAAGCTAAATTACAGCAGTTACCTTATTTTGAACAGCATCCACAACATATTGAATTATGTGATGTCGATAAAGGGCGTCAAGTTGTATCTGCTTTATATAAGCATCCTGATGTGCAAGAAACGGTTGTTTTAATCAGCCATTTTGATACGGTACAAATCGAAGAGTACGGTTCATTAATGCCTTTAGCAACAATGCCTGAAGAGTTAACAAAAGCCTTTTTAGCAAATCCAAATTTATTACCTAAATCCGCACAGAAGGATTTACAATCAGGTGATTATTTATTTGGTCGAGGCGTAATGGATATGAAGATGGGGCTTGCACTTCAAATGCAATTGATGGAGCGGGCAATGGAAGAACAATGGAAATTGAATTTACTGTTAATAACAGTACCAGATGAGGAAGTAAACTCTGCTGGTATGCGTCAAGCAGTAAAACATATTACACATTTACAAGAAAAAGAGAATCTAGAATTAGTCTTATTTTTAAATAGCGAACCATCATTTTCACAAGGACCGGCAGATTTACAGGAATATATTTATTCTGGAACAATTGGTAAAATCATGCCTTCAGCCCTTTTCTATGGCAAAGAGACACATGTAGGAGAACCACTAAAAGGTATCACAGCTCCTTATATGAGTTCTTTCTTAACACAGGAAATGGAATGGAATGAACGATTCTGTGAAGAAGATTACGGCGAAAAAACGCCACTTCCTGTTTCGTTACAGCTAAAAGATTTAAAAATGCAATATTCAACGCAAACACCATATCGTGCTGTAGCTATGTATAACGTCTTCTTATTGAAACGTAGTGCGGGTGAAATTATGTCAATCTTTGAATCTGTTGCAAATGAAGCGATGGCAAATTGCCAGAAGCGATACGATGAACTTTGTCAAAAACAAGGTATTGATGGTGTAGGTAACATTCGTGTTATTAAATTTGAGGAATTACAAAACCATGCACTTGAAAAGCTGGGTGAAGCAAAAGTGACTTCAATAATCGAGGAAGTTATTGGTCAAGAAGAGTGGGATGATCGTGAGAAATCATTACGCATTGCAGATCAATTAATGATTCACTGTCAAGAACTTGCACCAGCAGTTGTATTGTTGTTTGCACCGCCATATTATCCGCCGGCGAATTCTTCAGAGAACCCATTAATAAATGGTGCAATTTCATTATTGCTAGGAGAAGCCAAGAAATATGATATTCCATTAGAACATATTCATTATTTCAACGGTATTTGTGACCTGAGTTATTGTCAATTTACAGCAGATAAAGATTGGAAAACGTATGAAAAAAACACGCCAGTTTGGGGACAAACATATTCAATACCATTTAAAGAAATGGAACAATTCACTGCACCAGTATTAAATGTAGGGCCTTTTGGAAAAGATGCACACCAAATTTCAGAACGTTTACATGTGAAAAGTGCTTTTGAAGAAATGCCAGAATTGTTATACAAATTATTACAATATGTCAGTTCAAGCAATAAGATAAATAGTTAAAGAATCCAATCAGGTCTATTCATTAAGTACTTTAGATATTGCTGACGATGCTAAAATGGACCTGCATCTATGCTATTTAATATTGTCAAAAATGAGGCATTGGGTGAAATGTATCCACTGTATCCTTAATTTTAAATCGATGAAGAACCGCTAATTTATGGTGTACAGTATTTTGAGGAACTTGCAAATCGCTTATACCCTTAAAGCAATAGCGTAATGAAAGATACGTCTCGTCATCTGAAAATTGATGTATGAGACGTTTTTTTGTAGATAAAATGAATGACATCATGTAATGACAAGTTGATATCCAATGCATTTTAGTGGCGCATGCAAAGTAATAGAGTCAGGACTTGATATGGGTACATTTAGAGTTTTTGCTATATAGCAATAATGCAGTTATGAGTAGAGGTGTGAAAATCAGACTGTAAAGTATCGTCTAGAAGATTAAAATAGAGATTTAGATTAAATGAAAACCCATCTAGAACTATAGTAAACTAGACGATATTTTAGGAGGCAATATGTTTGTGTTAGCGCAAATGGAAACACTGTATATTTGTTATTTTAATATATCTTAAAAATTAAATATTCTAACATATTATTTATGTGTTGACGGATAAATGTATTATGTGTTAAATTAATTTATGTACTAAAGAGCACATGATAAATGCGGAAGTAGTTCAGTGGTAGAACACCACCTTGCCAAGGTGGGGGTCGCGAGTTCGAACCTCGTCTTCCGCTCCAAAGTACGGAGGAATACCCAAGTCTGGCTGAAGGGATCGGTCTTGAAAACCGACAGGCGGGTCATACCGCGCGGGGGTTCGAATCCCTCTTCCTCCTCCATTTTTTAAAATAGGGCTTTCAATATTATTATCGCGGGGTGGAGCAGTTCGGTAGCTCGTCGGGCTCATAACCCGAAGGTCACAGGTTCAAATCCTGTCCCCGCAACCAATCGGGTCAGTAGCTCAGTTGGTAGAGCATTAGATTGAAGCTCTAAGTGTCGGCGGTTCGATTCCGTCCTGACCCATACATAATTAAGAGTTATCCTAATAGTCTAATTGACTTGTAGGATAACTCTTTTTTGTTATCTTATTTTGAATGTGATAGCTACTTATGTGTAGGACATTAGGGAATTGTAGGTATAGATAGTGATAATAAAAGGAAGTGGAGCTATAGAGTTAAATTTAGTCCACTTTTACTTTTCGTGTCGATATTCATAATGTGTATTGAATTATGAATATCGAATCCAATTTTTATATATCATTTCAGAAATCTTCCATTATAACGTCAGTAGCTCTTTCATATATTAAAGAGAGAATTTAATTTAGCAATGAATAAGTTAAATAAGATATATCATTCCGTAAAAAGTGTAATTTTACATTTTTTTTAACTAAAGTCATTGTTTTGTGCAAGGGTAATGTGTATAATGACGTGTATATTTAATAGGAGGAGAGTGTAAATGCATTCACATAATTTAGAGAAACGACTAGTTGAGCTAGAGCAGGAAGTTTCTATATTAAAGAGGGAAATGGCTCAGCTACAAAATCAAATCGATCCACGAACCAAAAGTGTAGAAAAAGCTGAAATCATACATACAGAAATGGAGTCTGCTATAAAGAATGAGCGGCTTAAACAGCAGCCAAGGAAGAAAGTACAGGTAAATAATACATCTCTTCAAGAACCGAAAAAGGAAAAGACTATAGAAGAGATGCTTGTTTGGTCATTACCGAAAGTTTTTATGATTATGATTGTATTTGGTGTCTTATGGGGACTAAAGTTAATCAGTGATTATGGAATTTTAGCTAATGGTTTTAAAATTGCATTAGCGTATGTATTCTCACTTGTTTTAGTGGGGCTAGCATACTTTATGGAGTATAAAAAGAAACGTCAAAAAGCGTTGTATATTACGCTGTACGGCGGTGCATTTATCATCGGTATTTTGACGACGGCTGCTGGAGCCATTTTGTATGATGTTTTACCATTACTAATGGCTCTGTTCGTTGCGATGCTATATATTGTATATGGAATTGTTATTAGTTACATGAAAAAGAATGAAGTACTGACTGTTTTTGTAGCATTCACATCGCTACTTCTACCATATTTACTTGAGTATATGGAGTTTGGTGAGTCTATAATATTAGGTTTTATTGTTATATTATTTGCTTGTTTACAAATTGTTATTTGGAAGCATCATCAAATAATTGCACTATATACAGGGTTACTCTTTTCGCAAATGGCAGTATTAATTGTTGGTTTTATGAATAGTTATCAAGAGATTGCATTTGGTTGTACATTTTTAATAGTAATTGCAATCTTCATATACAGTTGGATTCGGTTTTATGAAGTTGAACAAAAAATATCAACGCTATATGAGAGTCTACTCTTTAGTATTAGTATGATTAGTTTATTTTTCATAAATGTAATAGCTGTTAATTATACTAGCTTTTTCTTACTAGTTTACATGATTGGTTTCATCGGACTTGGGAGTTATGCTTATTTGAAAAAGCAGAGAAGACTTATAGATGTTTTCAGTACCGTGGCATTAGTAGCTGCGATGAATTTCTTCGTTCAATTAGAATTAGCAACTAACTTGAAAGAGTTCTTATTACCGTTCACTGCATTTATCAGTTTGCTTTTAGCCCTACGTTTACGTGCTAGCTTGATGAAAGTAACAAATTCGTTCATATTTACACTTACTGCTTTGTTTGTCTTTTTAGAAAGTTCAGTCGATCCATTTTGGCGCTTTGAAAATATCAATCAATTACTCGTGGTTGTATATATGGTTGTCATATTTATAATTGCAAATCGTCCAAAAAGTAAATTAGGACGTTTTGAAAAAGTAATGCAAGAGTTTGCAATATTAGAGATTGTGCCGATTTTAATAAGTTTTTATGTATTTTCCTATATTGCTAAGATAGATTATGGCTATTTCCATTTAGAAGGTGAGTTGCCATACTTCTTAATAATTGTCTTAGCTGTTACAACTGTCGTAATGCTATTTATAAAGGAGAAATTTATCGGAAGGTTTTTACCGGTAGTATTCCTATTTAGTTTCTGCTATTCAATGATCTATGTTTTACCGTTAGAGGAATTATCTAACCAGGTAGTTACCAAAAATATCGTTTTGAGAATAGTTTATGCTGTCATATTTAGTTACTTACTATATTCAATTTATAAAGGGAAAAACTACTTTAGAAAATGGCAGGAACAATTAAGAAAATCCGTGGGTCCTATTATTTCTATCGGACTTCTTGTAGATATGATTGCAGTTATTACATTGGTATCACAAATTCATAAAGTACATTATTTCGGTGAAAGGTTCCTTTATACTGGGCATACGATTATTATTCTAATTACTGCTTGTATTGCACTATGGATTAGTTCGAAAGAACAACAAAAATTTATCCGGTATACTGGATACAGTTTTTTGGTTTTCGGAGTTGCGAAATTAATCTTCTTTGACCTTTCGTATTTGGATTTACTTATTCGTGCAATCCTCTTTATAAGCATTGGTGGATTTGGCTTATGGTTGTCGAATAAATTATTACAGAAAGAAGATTTTACTCTGTAAGATTAAGTACAAGTAATTGTATTTTACATCTTATTAGATAGCGTTTTGTTTATAATGTTTCACATTTAATAAAAAATGCACACTACTAAATTTGATTTTAGTAGTGTGCATTTTTATTTTGAATAAATTTTTTATAGATTTATTAAAAGATTAAACATTTTACAATTACGAAGAAAAGCTAATCTAGGTTGATTTTTATCAAAAGTATGTGCTTTTGCTAGATTTAAATCATTATGTGCGAAAGATAAATTTTTAAGAGTACAGTCAAATGCTTGATTATTATGATGTTCCACTATAAAATCTTTTTCTTTGGTTTCTAGAAATTCCTTTATTCCATACCAATGAGCCATTACCGATTGATGTAATGTAGAATGTTCTACGAATTCTTTATTGCTCGTTTTTATATAGGTTTTTTCACCATTTAAAAATTTCTTTGTATTTACTGTCCAAGATAACTTGGAAATCCAATCCCAAAAATCTGCTTCAAATGTGGTATAACCTAAAAAACCATGTTCTTCATTTTTAAAATAAATTTTATCCTCATCATAACTTAGTGACAATTTCATTTTATAGCTTTCCCCCTTTGTAATTTCTATTTTATCAAAAAGAAATTATAGGGTAAAAGTTGTTATAACAAATATAAAAAACGGAGTCAACTGTAGAATTGAAATAAAGTTGCGATGTTTATAAAAAGGATACGATGTTTAAAATAAAGTCGCGACGATTATAAAAAAGTTACGATTAATAACCCTGGGTATTGGCTCAGTGGGCCACGTCCGGACGATGCCAGGTACGTGCTTTCCTTGTAGGTCGCCGTTTACATGCTTCAGGATGAGTTTGGAACGGTTTCTGTAACCTTATTCCCGCAAGTTTTTCATCTTGTTCAAGAGCTTTTACTAGAAGATGAATTGCTTTACATTGAGAGAACGCTTGAAAAGCGCTTTGGTAGACCTCAAGTGAAAATAAAATATGCACAAACGACGAAAAGAATATGAAATTGAAGGGAATATTAGAAACTGCATAAATTTTTATGCAGTTTTTTCTTTACTTTCAAATAATTATTTTGTAAGATAAAGCCAACTTCAAAAGTGGCCAGACCACTTTTGAATTCATTCAGTAAGAGACGCCATCATCTGAAGGTGGTGGATTTTGTTTCTTTATAGTAGGTATCCAAACACCTACTGAATGAAGATAAAGCCTTTGGATGCATTGTTTATCTGCGC
>NZ_JBNNUK010000011.1:52833-130637 GCF_050279675.1 Viridibacillus sp. NPDC093762
AAGGCGAATAGATTGACCGAGGAGTTGATCGTATGGATAAAAAAACCGAACAAAAGAAAGTGTTTTTAGATATCGTCCAACAATTACGACAACTTATAAAAATGGAAAAAATACAGGCTGGTGAAAAGTACCTTCCGAACGAGCCCTTTCAGAACGTCTGGGTGTCGGGCGATCCTCTGTGAGAGAGGCATTGCGAAGTTTAGAGTTGTTAGGTCTTATTAAAACGAGACATAGGTGAGGTACGTTTCTAGCTTCTACACAAAAGCATCAGCTTGTAGAAATTTTGTCGATGTTTATATTAGAAGATTAAAAAAATCAAAAAAAGGATGTCGAATTAACGCGACAAATTCATGAAAAGGAAGCCATTCGCGTTATAAGTTGTACAGTGACTCTACGAACACTACCTGTGTAGGACAGTTTTTTTGTAAAGCTAGAGTTAGAGGTACGATTAATTGTCTGGATGTTTTACGAGAAATTACGAGAAATAATCATCACGTCAGAAATCGTTTTTCACTAAAAGTCTGGTTTCAATTAGCAGTTTATGCCGGTGACCGTTTAAATCGAAACTCAACAGAAGAAGAAAAATTAATCATTCAAACTATGTTGAAATCGATGCAGCTTGGCTATGAAAAAGAAGCATTAAAAGCTCTTACGAACCAAATGCTGAACAAGGCATTTAGACAAACATAGGGGGAGTAAAACATGGCAATACGTAGCTTATTTAGTAAAAAGAAAGAGGACGGACAGGAAAAGGGATTTCCAGAAGGACTTATAACAAAATGTCCAGAATGCCGTCACATTCAGTTAACAAAGGAATTAGAAAAAAATCATAAAGTGTGTACAAAATGCGACCATCATTTCAAAATGACTGCACAGGAGCGCGTAACATATTTCTTAGATGAAGGTTCATTTGTTTCAATGGATGATCATTTACAAACAAGTAATCCACTAAATTTCCCTGATTATGTAGAAAAAATTTCAGTGGCTAAACAACAAACGGGATTAAGCGAAGCTGTACTGACTGGGTTAGGTACTCTTGATGGAGAAGAAATTGTTGTAGCAATTATGGATTCTCATTTCCGTATGGGCTCAATGGGCTCCGTTGTAGGAGAAAAAATCACACGTGCCGTTGAAAAAGCTATTGAATTACGTGTACCTGTTATTATCTTTACTGCTAGTGGTGGAGCGCGCATGCAAGAAGGTATTCTATCATTAATGCAAATGGTAAAAACGAGTGTGGAATTAAAACGTCATAGTGAAGAAGGACTATTATTTATTTCGATCATGACGCACCCTACATACGGTGGCGTTTCAGCAAGCTTTGCTTCTGTTGGAGATATTAATATTGCAGAACCACAAGCATTGATTGGCTTTGCTGGTCGCCGTGTAATCGAACAAACATTAAGAGAAAAATTACCAAATGATTTCCAAAAGTCAGAGTTTTTACTAGCGCATGGTCAGCTTGATGCAATCTTCCATCGAAAAGATTTACGAAACCAAGTAGCAATGCTTGTAAAAATGCATACAAAAGGCGCTGTGCAACATGTCTAAAAATTTAGCTTTTGAAGAACCAGTAGTACAATTACGAGAAAAAATTGATGAATTAAAAACGATTGCTACAGAGGCAGATATAGATATGACAAGCGAAATCGAAAAGCTTGAAACACGTCTAACACAGCTAGAACAATCTATTTATGCCAATATGAAGCCATGGGATCGTGTACAGGTTGCTAGACATCCAGAACGACCAACTACTTTACAATATATAGAAGCTATGTGTGAAAACTTTATTGAGTTACATGGAGATCGTACATTTGGTGATGATGCAGCTATTCTTGGAGGAATTGCTCTCTTTGAAGAACAGCCCGTAACAATTGTTGGACATCAACGCGGAAAATCAACTAAAGAAAATATTCGACGAAATTTTGGTATGCCACACCCTGAAGGATATCGTAAGGCATTACGCTTAATGAAGCAAGCTGAGAAATTTAAGCGCCCAATTATTTGTTTTATTGATACAAAAGGAGCCTACCCGGGTAAGGCAGCCGAGGAACGCGGCCCAAGTGAAGCCATTGCTAGAACTCTCTCTGAAATGGCGATTCTAACAGTACCAGTTATTAGTATTGTTATTGGGGAAGGCGGAAGTGGGGGTGCCATTGCATTAGGGGTAGCTAATCGCGTCTTTATGTTAGAGAACTCAACGTATTCGGTTATCTCGCCTGAAGGGGCTGCATCGATCTTATGGCGAGATGGTAGCCTAGGGAAGCAAGCTGCAGAAGCAATGCGTATAACAGCACCTGACTTAAAAGAGCTCGACGTTATTGATGGAATAATCCCTGAAATAACTGGTGGAGCACACCGCAATGTTGCGAAGCAAGCATCTTATATAAAAGAATGTATAAGCGTCACACTAAAAGCATTGAATTCTCTAAATGGCGAACAATTAATTGAAGATCGCTATGAGAAATTCAGAAAGATTGGACAATATAAAGAAGTTTAAATTCATTTTTAGGTTATTGGACATGTGAATTTGTTCGTAAAGAGATAAAAAATGTTTCTTAAATAAATTAATATCCTAATGATGGAAGAAAAAAGATTGATCATTTATAATAAAGTTCGATTATTTGTAATATAGTTTGATAAAAATAACTTCGCATTTAAATAAAACCCACGCATTTTGATCAAACTTTTTTCAAAATGCGTGGGTTTCTTCTATTATAAAATCAACGATTGCAACAAACTTTTAATCAAACTTTATTCCAAACCTACATCAACAATTGATGTCGATTCCGTTTTATAATTTCATTTTATAATGTGTAACATTCTATTAATAAATTAATAGATTAATTATTATAAATCATTTCTTGACTTTTAATAAAAGTAGTAGTAGGTTTGTTTCGTTAAGTAACATATTTATACTAAAAATTAGGCTAACGCATGATATGTAATCATGCGTTAGTTTTTTAGTTTGTGTAACTTTATATTCATATATGTATCGAGTTGACAGGGTTAATGGTATGTATAATTCAGAATAAACTATTTTTTTGTGAGTATAAAGTTATGGTAAAATGAGACTATTATTTTTGATATTATGATGTATAATGCTAGATGGAGGTTATTTAACGAAAATTGATTTAAAGTCATATATTTATTATGAACATGAATATTTTTCAGAATATATTTAATTAAGTAGGTAATCTTTTTATAGAATTACATAAAACAAACTAAAGGGTGAGAGTAATTTTGGGAAAAATACTAGGATTTAAAAACTTCAAAACAGTAAGAGCGAAAATAACATGTGGCTTTATATTCGTAGTACTTATGATGACAGCATATAATGTTTATAGCTATGTTATGCTGCATAACTCAGCAAAATCAACAAAGAATATTATTGGATTTGAGTTAAAAATATTAGCAGCAGATGATGAGTTGGCTTCATCATTTTCAAAACGAATGGCGGCAGCTAGAGGTTACGTTATTACTGGTGACAGAAAATATAAAGAAAAATTTGATGATTTAACAGGTATCGCTGAAGAAAACGCAGCGATTGTTGGAGGATTAACTTCCTCGATAAAATTAGATGAAACAGTTGAAAAAGCAAGAGTTTGGCGTACATATATAAAAGAAGATGTATTTGAAGAATATGATCGTGGAAATAAACAACTAGCTGCAGATAACCTGATGGCGGTGGATAAACAAGCCAATGAAATACAGCAAGGTTATGAAGAGTTAGCAGATTCTCGTAAAGAGTCCATAAAGAAAATAGGTAAAAAGATGATTAATGATGGGAGAAATAATCAAATAATTAGTATTGTTTTAACTATTTTACTTACAATCTTTTCAGTGATAGTGGCTTATATAACCGCTCGCATAATCGTAAAACCAATTAAACTCGTGGCAAATCGTATGACGGAGATGTCACAAGGTGATATAAGTCAGCCAGACCTTCCAAAAACGTCTGAAGACGAGATTGGACAATTAATTGAAGCGACCAATTTAATGAGTAAAAATGTTCATGAAATTTTGAGTAATATTCAAGATGTGTCCAATCAAGTGGCTTCAAATAGTGAAGAACTTGCACAATCTGCATTAGAAGTAAAAACGGGTAGTACACAAATAGCATTAACTATGCAAGAAATTGCTGAAGGAACTGAATCCCAAGCAAGTAACGCAAGTGATTTAGCAACAGTGATGGACTCATTTACTCAAAAAGTAAAAGAAGCAAATTATGAAGGTGAGAAAATGAACAATCATACTTCGAATGTTCAAAGTCTTACACATGAAGGCAGTAAACTAATGATAGATTCTACTGAACAAATGCGTAAAATTGATGGAATCGTTCAAGAATCAGTGCAAAAAGTAGAAAATTTAGCAGTGCAATCTTTAGAAATTTCAAAATTGGTATCTGTCATTACAAGTATTGCAGATCAAACAAATTTACTTGCTTTAAACGCAGCAATTGAAGCAGCACGTGCTGGTGAACAAGGAAAAGGTTTTGCTGTCGTAGCTGATGAAGTACGAAAGTTAGCAGAACAAGTAACGTTCTCAGTAACTGATATAGCTGGTATTGTTCAAAAGATACAACAAGAAACAAAAAATGTAACAACTTCACTCCAAAGTGGTTATGAGGAAGTGATTCAAGGAACAGAACAAATCGCCTCTACAGGTGTGACATTCAACAATATTTCAAATGCTATTGGTGATATGATTGATAATATTAATGTCATTTCAAATAATTTAAGTGGTATTTCTCAAACAACTTTACAAATTAATCACTCAATTGATGATATTGCTGCTGTCTCTCAGGAGTCTGCAGCAGGAGTAGAGGAAACTACTGCAACTGTTCAACAAACTACAAGTTCGATGGAAGAAATTTCGAATAGCTCAGATCATCTAGCTGAACTTGCAGAAGAACTTAATTTACAAGTACAGAAATTTAAATTGTAATTTGCAGAAAAAACCAGGTTCTCCATCGAGAATCTGGTTTTTTATAGGTATTAAAGAAATGAGCTGCGTTGTTTGGAAATTTAAGCCTTAACTTCAGAAGTTATGTGAGAAAACTTATAAGAAGTACTATGGAAATTGATATTAAAGACGAATTTTTGTTTGTCTTCTGATTTTGTAAGTTATTTATTTTTTAATACTTAACTTTGTTATGATAATAAAACCAATATTATTATTTTTCGACGTACTGATAATATGAAATATTATTTCGAATATGTAGCAATGATAAAGGAGAGTATCATGTACACGATTGGACAAGTCGCTAAATTTTTAGGTGTATCTAGAGATACCTTGAAATTTTATGAAGAAAAGGAATTAGTGAAACCTAAGCAAAATATTGAGAATGGGTATAGAAAATATGATCGTTTTGATATATATGATATAACCACAGTAAATTTCTATAGAGAAATGGATATTGAAATAAAAAAAATCCAGGAATTAAGAAAGAGCAAGAGTATAGAGGGAATAAAATCATTATTAGAAGAGAAAGAACAAGCGGTTTTAGAAGAAATAGAATATAAAAAGCTTCTTTTAAAAAAGCTTCAGATCGTAAAAGAAGATTGAGAAAAAATTAAACAATTCTTAGGAGAATACACAATAAAAGAAATGAAGCCTTTAGAAATAAAAGGAGAAATAGAGCATTTCACTGCGTATGATGAATATGAAACTCTTAAAGAGAACACGGACAGCTTGAAAAAAGCAGTTACTCTAACTTCTTTAAGAAGAGTCATAAGATTCAATGACGAAGGTATTCTAGAAGATAAGTTTATCATTGTAAGAAAAGTAGCAGACTTTCATAAGGAAATTGAAGGTGAAATTCTATCTCATCCAAAATGTATGTATACCGTTATTGAAGATGGCAGATGGTCAACTGGTGGAAAAAATACTGACCATAACGTGGAAACGAGTTTAAGAAAAGCAGCAATAGAAAATGGGTATGAACTGTTGGGGCTAGTTTATATAAATCTATTACTTACCACTTATGAAGATGGACTTGAACGTGTATTTTTAGAAATGTATGTGCCTATAAAATAATGCAAACATGTATTGACCTGTGAGTAACCCCTAGGTTTAAGCTGAATGTATTCGTAAATATGAGCATATTGTATTTACGAAATACTTAGTTTGAAGAGGGGATTATACATGAATAGTGAAAAGAGACTAAAAAAACCAGTAGCAAGTTTTATTCTGCTAACCAATATCATTTTTTTTCCACTTTTTTGTCTTGTAGGAGCCATAAAGATGTTAGGGTTGCCTGAATGGATCTTTAATGTAATGCTCTGTATATCAGCTTGGTCCTCAACCTTTGCTTTTGCAGCGTTATTTAAGAAAATCTATCCTGGGCAGAGTATTATACAATTTGTAAAAGATAAATTCAAGAATAAACTTAAATTTTCTGTGATTCTTACTGTGATTATGATTCAAGCCTTCATATTTTTGATGATTATGTTTCTCGTATCTAATAACAGTGAAGCAGACTCAATTTTTACGATATCTTCATGGGGAATGCTGATCTATTTCTTTTTGAAAAATCTTCTGTCAGGGCCACTAGGAGAAGAAATGGGATGGAGAGGTTTCGCTCTAATGGAGCTCCAAAAGAAACATTCGCCATTAAAAGCTGCGATCATCATCGGATTTTGGTGGGGGATGTGGCATCTACCCATATGGTTTACTACAGGGTACGAGGGCATTGATTTAATCAAATATATGCTATTCTTTATGATTGCAATCCTATCCACTACAATCATCATGACAGCATTTTATAACTTAAATCAGAATTTAATCATCCCAATCGTCATTCATCAATTCTTTAACTTTTTTATTGGCATCATCAATGGAAACTTAATCGATTTAATGATGTATAACGCAATTTTTTATTTTGTAGTTGCACTTTTAATCATCGTTATAAATCCAAAGAAAGTATTGTATGGCAAGGAAGCTACAAACATTGTTGATGGAAAGCATTACATGATTTAGTGATAGTTTGTACAGTTATACACTTAAATTATCGGGAGCGTTAGTTGATGAAGGTTTAATAAAATATCAAAATTTTGTATAAAGAGATGAATCTATTACATTTAATAATAGCATGTTATGAACATTTGACGTTCATAACATGCTATTTTATTAGCTTAGCGTTGTTTAGTGCTTAACTATAAACTTATTTCACAAATTACTCTGCAGTAGACACAGCGGATTGATTACGATTATCTTTATTGAATTTTATGCGACTAATGATATAGCAAAGTACAACACTAACTACAAAAAAGATTGATAAGGTGATTAGCGCTGAAGACATACCTGATGCCATTCTACCATCGTAATAAATCAATGAACGCATACCGTCTACTAAATAATGAGTTGGTAAAATGTTACTAAAGAATTGGTGAACAGACGGTAAAATGTTTATTGGAATTGGTCCGCCACTTGCAAATATTCCCATCATATTGATAGGGAAGGCGATCAATAAACTCCATCTACCAAAGTATAGATTGAATACTTGGAAGAACATGAACATCGTCATAGAGCCGAAAATAAGGAATCCTAGTATGGACAATAAATTTGCTGTATGCCCAACATTATAAACGGCAAATGTACAAATTACTAATAAAACTGACATGAGTGCAGTCATACAAAACCCAAATATTATTTCTGCATTTAAGACGGCATGTTTTTTTATTTTCATGCCATGTGTTTTTAAGGCTGTATACATAGAATCTACATAACCATTTACCATTTGAGATCCCATCATACCTGTAATCATGCATAATAATGCCAATATAAAAGGTGTCATCCCATTATCATTTTTGACGACAGAAATATTTTTTTCATTCATTTGAATAGGATTGGCTAAGACAAGTGCATTTTCTGGTGAAAGGGTAGATTTAGAGCTATGCAATGATCCTGAAATTTGCTCGGTTACACTTTTGGAAATACTTGATGCCACTGCTTGTAAAGAAGATTGTGCAATCCCAGAAGCAAATTGACCCCCAGCTTTGTTTACAATTAATTCAAGTTCTGCTTGTTTTGTATTCTTTTTATTTTGTAATAATTGACTTTGTAACTGTAGCATTGATTTTGTGTAATTTTTTGGAATGATTAATGCAGCATAGGCTTTATTATCTTTTAAAATAGCTAAGCCTGCTTCTTTATTTGATGCATTCTTCCATTTAATGGCGGTACTGACCTTGGAACTAACAATATTTGCACTAATTAGTTTACCCATATCAATTTTCTGCCCGTCCACTTTGCCACCTTCGTCTTCATTAACAATAACGATTGGGAAATTTTGAACGTTTGGCGTGGCTTTAGAGAAAATTGGAATGTAGATGACTGCCATGATAATCATCAGTGTGGATACCATCCAGACGGGTGTCCACATACTTTTAGTCTTTAAAAATCTTTTCATACAAATACTCCTCGATTTCATGTAAAATAATTTTGTTATTGATACTATTAATATCATTATGATAGTATCACTATCAATGTGATAAATACAATATCATGAATAGCTATGATAATACAATGAAAAAGTATAGAATGACGATTTTGACTTTCTTCACCCTATTTGATAGAATCACAAGCGTCTAGAAGAACGGTAAAAAGGAGAGTGTACTACTATGGATCCTAAAACTCGATTAGAAAAAGAACGATTAGAAGGGAAACAAAAACGAATTAATGAAATGGTAGAAGCAGCTGATCGAGTATTTGCAAGGAAGGGTCTTGAAAAGACGACAATGCAAGACATCGCTGATGAAGCAAGTATTGGCATAGCTACTTTGTTTAGATATTTCCCCAAAAAAGATAGGATTATTGTTGCAGTAGCCGCAAAAGCACTTGAAACTAATTTAGTTGTTTTTCAAGAAGTTTTAGATAAACCTGGTACTTGTTACGAAAAGATAGAGCATTTATTTGATACATTTATAGCTTTTAACGAACAGAAAGAAAGTCGGATAAAATTTCTAGAAAGTTTTGAAACATACGTAGCCCAATCTACTGAACCTTTTGAAGGAATGGAGGTCTATAATGCTGCTTCCAAGCAACTTGTAGATATCTATTATAAAATAATCGAAACTGGTAAAATAGATGGCTCTATTCGAACAGATATACCGATTACGGATACCTTATCAACATTGTCAAATGTGTTTGGTATTTTTGCGAAAAAATTATCACTTCATAAAAGTATACTTTTGCTTGAATCAAATGTACCATCTGAGACGCAATTACTTATTCTAAAAAATATTTTCCTTAGCTATATTAAGAATAACTAAGCTATCATTTACTTTTCATACTTAATTCAGATTCCTTCATTTTGAAGGTTTCTTTTTTTATGTTCAAAATGTTCTTTTCCTCTAAAAACCTCTTAAATCCCTTCATATTTGAATTTCCTAATTATAGACAAACAGAGATAAGACATCTTGTCTATTCTTGTATAAGAAGTACACACATATTGTCCAATTAATAGAAAACGTTTTCAAAATATAATTAATATCAGAATATTCTTAACTATTATTTAGTTTATATTCGCTTTCCTTATGAACAATTGAAAAACAATAAAGAGGAGGAGAATAAATGAATTTAAAATTAGAAAATGAGACGTATTTACGAGACCGAGAAGTTGTCATTCAATTAACACGGGAGCTAGTCCAAATTCCAAGTGTATATAGAGAAGGTATTGCAGATGCAAATGAAACAAAAGTAGCGTTATATGTAGCCGAATATTTAAAGGATATAGGCATTCAAACACATATTGAAGAAGTAGTACCTGGTAGACCAAATGTTATTGGCATCATTGATTCAGGTAAACCTGGTAAAACACTTCTTTTTGAAGGGCATACGGATGTTGTAACAGAAGGAAATGTTGATGCTTGGACGTACGGTCCTTTCAGTGCTGAAATTGTTGATGGGCGGATGTACGGGAGAGGAACGAATGATACAAAAGGTAACTTGGCGTGTATGATCACCGCTGTTCAATCGATTCTAAAAGACAAAGAAGAGTTTTGTGGCAAGATCATTTTGTGCATTCCTGTTGATGAAGAAGGCATGATGCTTGGCATTAAGCACTTCATCAAACAAGGTTGGGCAGACGGTATAGACGGTGCTATTATTTGTGAACCTCAAGAAAATAATGTCTCTATCGCTCAGCGAGGGGCAATGCGTATTAGAGTAGACGTATATGGCAAGATGGCTCACGGAGCAATATCGTGGAGTGGTATTAATCCAAATTGGCGAATGGCAAGACTAATTGTAGAACTCGAAAAACTTGAGAAGGAAGAGCAAGAAAGATTAGGGGAGGACCCATACTTAAAATGGCCTTCTATTACGCCAACTATTCTACAAGCACCCGTAAAAGGAGATGCCCAGATTAATGTTATTCCTGATCATTGTATGATGACACTCGATATTCGTACCATTCCACAACAGGATCATGATGAATTATTAAATAAGATTAATGCAATTATCATGAGATTAAAACAAGATGACTCTGATTTTAATGTAGAGTTAACGATTTTAGATAACCGACCATCTACATTTACTGAAAAAGATCATCCAGTTGTTCAAGCGGTTTATGATGCTGTGAAAGAAGTGACAGGTGAAGAACCAATTTATAATGGGGTACCTGGAGCGACAGATGGTACGTTTTTACACATGCATGGTGTACCGATTGTCACAATTGGGGCAGGAGATAGAGAAATTCCACACCAAATCAATGAGTATGTAGATATAGAAGAATTAGCAGTAACGACAGCTATTTTTAGAGATGCAGCATTACGCTTTTTAAAGGATGGGAATAATGTAAATGACTGAATTTAAAATTGCGGTAATTCCTGGAGATGGTATCGGTGTTGAGGTAATGGTGGAAGCATTAAAAGTGTTGTCTATCCTCGAAGAACATGAACAGAATTTTGTGTTGCAAAAGGAAATTTTCGAGTGGAGTTCAGATTATTATTTGGAACATGGCAAAATGATGCCGGAGGATGGGCTTGTAACACTACAAAGCTATGACGCTATTTTATTTGGTGCTATTGGTGATGCTAGAGTACCAGATGACGTAACAATATGGGAATTAATAATGCCAATTCGTAAGCAATTCCAGCAATATGTAAACTTTAGACCAGTGAGATCATTACCTGGCATAACATCACCACTAAGCGATGGAGATGATATCGATTTTGTCATTTTTCGTGAAAATGCAGAAGGTGAATATTCAACTAGTGGCGGTCGTATGTTTGAGACTCAACAATCAGAGATGGCCATCCAAAATACCATTATGACTACAGCGGGTATTGAAAGAATCGTTAAAGCTGCATGTGAATATGCAGAGAAAAATGGTAAGAAGAAAGTAACGAGTGCGACAAAGTCTAACGCAATCATTCATTCTATGAAACTATGGGATGAAAATGTTAAGAGAATAGTAAAAAACGAGTATCAAGACCTTGCATTAGAATCGGTTTATATTGATGCTCTTGTTGCATATTTCGTACAACGACCACAATCATTCGAAGTTGTAGTCGCTTCCAATTTATTTGGTGATATATTATCAGATCTTGGCTCTGGAATTGTTGGTGGATTGGGTCTTTCTCCTTCTGCAAACATTAATCCAGAAAAACAGTTTCCTTCTATGTTTGAACCTGTTCACGGCTCTGCACCGGATATTGCAGGGAAGGGAATCGCTAATCCAATAGCGCAGATTTGGTCAGCAGCTCTAATGCTTGACCATCTAGGTAGAGCGGATCTTACAGAAAAAATTATTAATGCGATTGAATTGGTACTCCTTGAAGGGAAGATAAAAACAGCAGATATTGGTGGGAATGCAACAACGGAACAAATGGGTTCAGCCATCTCAGCGAAAATAATAGAACAGTATGCTATTAAAGAGAATGAGGAGTCGAAAATATGGACTTAAACAATAAAGTAATCGTTGTGAC
Organism: Viridibacillus sp. NPDC093762; assembly: GCF_050279675.1. Lineage (NCBI taxonomy): Bacteria > Bacillati > Bacillota > Bacilli > Caryophanales > Caryophanaceae > Viridibacillus > Viridibacillus sp. NPDC093762. Next base: position 64,767 of record NZ_JBNNUK010000011.1, read on the forward strand.
AGGTGCTGGTGGAGGAATGGGGAAAGCGATTGTTTCTCAACTACTAGAGTTTGGAGCTTACGTTATTGGGATTGATTTATCTACGAATTCATTACAATCAATCCAGCATTCTAACCTTCGCACACATGCAGCGAGTGTCTTAGATGAAGAACAGATTGCTGAAATCTTCTTTCAAGTTCACAAGGACTTCGGAAAAATTGATGGCTTGGTAAATGCGATTGGTATTGCTCAAGCAGCAACGCCTATTGAAGACGTGACATTGAGTCAATGGCATAAACTCATGGATATTAATGCGACTAGTCTTTTCATCTCATGTAAAGAAGTAGTCAAATATATGAAACCGAATCGCCAAGGTTCAATTGTCATTATTGCATCGATTTCAGCTGTAAGACCACGACCTGGTTTACAGTCATATATTGCTTCAAAAGGAGCAGCAGAAAGTTTTTCAAGAGCTATGGCTATCGAATTGGCGCCTTATTCGATTAGAGTAAATACCATTAATCCAGGGCCAGCGGATACCAATATGCTAGGTCAATTTGCTGCCAAAGATGCTGATATCAGCACCGTCAAAGAGGAAGTATTTAGAAAAAGTGTTCCTCTTGGTGAATTAATCGAGCCAGAAGATATTGCGAATGCAGTTACTTACTTATTATCCGATCGAGCGAAAATTGTAACAGGGGCTACATTGAATGTGGATGGTGGAAGGGGCCTGTAATGAAGAGAGGTTGTGAAGAAGATGAAACGGATTTCAATGCTAATCAATGGAAAATGGGTTGGTGAAGATTCTAATGAGTGGTTACCGGTCTTCAATCCATCAAATGGAGAACTGATTGCTGAAATAGTTAAAGGTAAAAAAGAACATGTGGATGAAGCAGTGCATGCAGCCCAAGTGGCATTTGAAAGCAATGAATGGAAAAAGGTAAAGCCTTATGAACGAGGCCAGTTGTTAGTAAGACTTGCAGCGCATATTAGAAATAATGCTGAGCAATGGAGTAGGTGGGAATGTGAAGATGTAGGGAAACCTATTTCACAAGCCAAAGCTGATGTAGAAGCGGCCGCTAGATACTTTGAATTTTACGGTGGAGCAGCAGACAAAGTGATGGGAGACACGATACCGATTGAAGAGGGAATATTAAATGCGACTGTCTTAGAGCCTGTTGGTGTTACAGCACATATCGTCCCTTGGAATTACCCTCTGCAAATCACTGCGAGAAGTGTTGCTGCAGCAATTGCTACCGGGAATGCGGTCATTGTAAAAAGTGCAGAAGATACGCCTCTTACAACACATGCAATTGCAGAATGGTTTGCAGAAAGTGAGCTACCTAAAGGGATATTTCAGCATGTGACAGGTCTAGGTGCTGATGTCGGCGGACCTTTAGCAGGACATCCAGGAATTCAACATATTACTTTTACTGGCTCCGTTAACACCGGTATTTCTGTAATGAAAGCCGCTGCAGAAAATGTCGTACCCGTGACGCTTGAGCTTGGCGGTAAATCTCCAAACATCGTATTTGCTGATGCAAATGAAGAGTTAGCACTAGAAGGCGTAGTTAGAGCTATTATTCAAAATGCTGGTCAAACATGTTCAGCGGGATCTCGATTACTTATTGAAGAGAAATATAAAGAGCATTTTTTACGTAAATTAACATCAAAATTTAACGAATTGACGATTGGCCCAGGTGTTGATGACAGAGAAATTGGACCAATTTTAAATAAAAAACAATTCGATCAAATTATTAAGAAGATACAGGATGCAAAATCCGCAGGGAATATAATCGCAGGTGGAGAACCAATTACTATTAGTGGTTCTGAAGGTGGCTATTATATTCAACCAACAATTATAGACGGGCTGAACAATACACATCCACTAGCGAAGGAAGAGATTTTTGGACCAGTATTAACAGTTTTCACTTTTGAAACAATTGAAGAAGCAATAGCATTGGCGAATTGCACGGATTATGGACTGGTCTCTGGTATTTGGACTCAAAATATCGATGTCGCTCATTATGTCGCATCCAAGGTGAAATCTGGCCAAGTATTTATCAATAATTACGGTGCTGCAGGTGGAGTCCAGATGCCTTTTGGTGGGTATAAAAAAAGTGGAATTGGCAGAGAGAAAGGTTTCATCGCATTAAGAAACTATACTCAAGTGAAAAACATAGCAGTGAAGTTTTCTATTTGAACTTAAAATTGAGGTGAACTTATGGAAAGTCCACAACTGCACATAGAGCCTTCAAAAAGTACTAATGATCAACTATTAGAAGTCAGAGGGTTAAAAACGTATTTCCATATAGGAAAAGGTAAATTAGCTAAAGCAGTCGACGATGTAAGTTTCGCCATAAAAAAAGGTGAAACTGTTGCGTTAGTTGGGGAATCTGGCAGCGGAAAAAGTATCACATCCCTGTCCATTATGAGGCTCATTCCTAGTCCCCCGGGTGAGATTGTAGAAGGTGTTATATCCCTTGAAGGAAGAGATTTACTTACATTGTCAGAAGATGAGATGACGAAAGTTCGAGGGAATGAAATAGGAATGATTTTTCAAGAACCAATGACCTCTTTAGATCCAGTTTTTACGATTGGCAATCAAATCGTCGAATCGTTAATGAAACATCAAAAATTGAAGAAAATAGAAGCTTACGAAAAAGCTGTCGAGTTATTGAAAATCGTTGGATTTGCTAGAGCCGAAAAAATTATTAAAGAATATCCGCATCAATTATCAGGTGGAATGAGACAAAGGGTTATGATTGCCATTGCAATGTCCAATAACCCTAAGTTACTCATTGCAGATGAACCAACAACAGCTCTAGATGTTACGGTTCAAGCTCAAATTCTTAACTTAATGATTGAAATGAAAGAACAATTCGGATCTTCAATATTACTCATTACACATGATATGGGTGTTGTAGCCGAAACAGCAGATCGAGTGCTTGTCATGTATGGAGGGCAAATTGTTGAAGAGGCATCAGTTAGAGATCTCTTCTTGAAAACAAAGCATCCCTATACAACAGCATTATTAAGGACAATACCAAATATCGATGTGGACTTAAAAAGGTTAGAATCAATACCTGGGAATGTACCTCCTGCACATTTATTCCCAACAGGCTGTCGCTTCGCGGCGCGATGTACACATGCTATGGCAAAATGCCAAGAAGAAATGCCTCAACTTTTAGAGTTCGAGAATAACCATAAAGTTAGATGCCACCTCTATGCTAGTGAAGGGGGTGCTGTAGAATGAACGAGGGAGAAAAAATACTTGAGATAAAGCATTTAAAAACCTATTTCCCGATTAAAGGTACTCTTTTGAAAGGGAGAGCAGGTCTCGTAAAAGCAGTCGATGATATTAGTTTTGATGTATTCAAAGGGGAAACTTTAGGGATTGTAGGAGAGTCAGGTTCTGGCAAATCGACTTTAGGAAGAACCATTCTACGTTTGACTGAACCTACTGATGGCGAAATTATTTTTGAAGGAAATCATCTAGAACATTTAGGAAATCGACAACTACAGAACCATCGCCAACATATGCAAATGGTTTTTCAGGACCCTTTTGCTTCATTGAACCCTAGAATGCGTGTAGAGCAACTTGTAGGAGAGCCTATAGCTGTACAGAAAATCCTATCAAAAACTGAAAGAACTAGAAAAGTAGAGAGCTTAATTGAAAAGGTAGGCTTACCAAAAGAAGCGCTCGCAAAATTCCCTCATGAATTTTCTGGAGGACAAAGACAGCGCATTGGCATTGCGAGAGCATTATCGATGAATCCGAAATTTATTATTGCAGATGAGCCTGTATCAGCACTCGATGTATCTGTGCAATCGCAAGTGTTGAATTTAATGTTGGATCTACAAGAAGAATTCAATTTGACTTATTTATTTATTTCTCATGACTTAAGTGTAGTGAAACACATTAGTGACCGTGTAGGTGTTATGTATTTAGGAAGAATTGTTGAAATTGGACCTAAACAAGATATTTATAATAATCCGCTTCATCCATATACTCAGGCTTTATTATCTGCAATTCCAATAGTGAATTTCGAAAAGAAGCGAGAAAAAATTCAGCTAAGCGGAGAGCCGCCAAGTCCCTCAGATCCTCCAACGGGATGCGCGTTTCATACGAGATGTCCAAAGGCGTTTGATCGTTGTAAAGTTGAACGTCCTGAACTTATTCATATAGAAAACGGACAGCAAGTTGCCTGCCATCTATATTCACTACAGGATAATAAAAAGCTTTTGAATGCAGAAAGTAAAATTCTCGAATTAACCAAATTAAATTGATTGAATATTTAGAAAACGATTCAAGGAGGCGTGTTCATGAGCTTTGGCAATATTACAGATGTACCAGGTATAAAGGTTGGTAACGTAGAAAATGTAGAAGCGTTAACAGGTTGCACGGTTATCCTTGCACAAGGTGGGGCTGTTTGTGGGGTAGACGTGCGAGGCTCAGCTCCAGGTACTAGAGAAACGGATTTGCTTGATCCCATTAATAGAATTGAAGAAGTACATGGTATTTGCTTATCGGGGGGAAGTGCATATGGTTTAGATGCAGCTTCAGGCGTTATGCAATACCTTGAAGAACAAGGGATTGGGCTTGATGTCGGTGTCGCTAAAGTTCCAATTGTTCCGGGTGCAGTCCTTTTTGATTTACAAATAGGTAGTCCCAATATTCGCCCCGATAAGCAAATGGGCTACGAAGCGGCCTCGCAAGCCAAGAAGGGAACTTTCTCTTTTGGAAATGTGGGAGCTGGTTGTGGTGCTACAGTAGGGAAGATTACAGGACCGGAACATTGCATGAAAGGTGGTTTAGGTAGTACTTCAATTGAATTAGAAAATGGTTTCGTTGTAGGTGCACTTGTCGCTGTTAATGCAGTTGGAGATGTCAGGGATCCACTGACAAGAGAAATACTAGCAGGTCCAATCGATGCTAATACTGGGCTTATAATAGATAGCCTAAAGTTTATAGAAGAAAATTTATCAGGCAATGCTCTGCCCGGATCTAATACAACAATTGGGTTAGTAGCAGTCAATGCAAAATTAACAAAAGCGGAAGCAAAGAAGGTTGCCCAAATTACTCAAAATGCCTTAGCAAGAACCATTTTCCCAGTACATACTATGCTGGATGGGGATACGGTTTTTGTACTAGCTACTGGAGGAAAGTCTTATCCTTTAGATTTCGTTGGTAATATGGCAGCAAAAGCGATGGAAGAAGCTATAATCATTGCTATTAAATCTGCAAACGAAGTTGAAGGAGCACCAAGCTATCAAAGCTACAACAGCAAAAAGAATTTGGAAATGCCGACATAAAATATCTTTATTCAAAGAGGGGGCTATTTGAACATGAAGAGTACAAAGAGGCTAATGATTGTCGCAATGATTGTTGTCTGTATGTTTTTAATCAGTGCTTGTTCGGGTGGAAAAGAAAGCGGAGAGGGTAGTTCAGGTAACGGGAAAACACAAGAAATTAAAGTAAGGGTAAATGATGATCCCGATTTTCTTGACCCGCATTTAGCGACGGCATCTATTTCATTTCAAATGATTCTAAATATGTTCGAAGGGTTATTTGCTCCAGAAACGGACGGATCATTAAAACCAGCAATTGCTGAAAGCTATGAATTATCAAAAGATGGTTTGACTTATACATTCAAAATCCGACAAAACGTGAAATTCCATAACGGTAGCGTCTTAAAAGTAGATGATATCCTCTATACATTTGAGCACCTAATGGGGACAAAAAATGGCAAGCCTCTTTCAGGTAACTTTGGCAATGTAGAATCTGTAAATGCTCCTGATGAGTCTACAGTTGTTATTAAGCTTAAAGAGCCAAATTCTAATTTCCTTTATTCTTTAACGGCTTTACAATCTGCAATCGTACCTAAAGATAATGATGGTAAACAAAATGAAAATCCAATTGGAACTGGCCCATTTAAATTTGTTAAGTATACACCGGGATCTAATTTAGTTTTAGAAAAAAATTCAGATTACTGGCAAGAGAACATACCTTATCTAGATAAGGTAACATTCGCATTCCAATCAGATGATAACTCTGCAGTAATGAGTTTGATAGCTAAAGAAGTAGATTTAACAGGAGTTCGTGGACACCGATTATCTGAGGTTGAAAATGATTTTAACATCAGTCACCAAAATAACAACTCAGCCTTAGTCATTACGTTTAATGAAGAAAAAAAGCCATTTAATGATTTAAAAGTTCGTCAAGCTATCAATATTGCTATTAATAAACAGGATGTTATTGATTCTGTATATTCTGGATACGCTACTCGTCTTGGTTCTAATATGAGTCCAGCAATGGGAGATTACTATCTTGATGGATTACAAGATGTCTATGCACGTGACATTAACAAAGCTAAAAAGTTATTGTCTGAAGCAGGGTATCCAAAAGGTTTTAAAACGAAAATCACAGTATCTTCACATAATGATATGTACTCAAATATCGCTCAAATTGCTGCAGAGAACTTAAAAGAAATAGGCATCGATGTTGAAATCGAAGTTGTAGAGTGGGGAATTTGGCTAGAGCGTGTTTACTTTGGTAGAGATTATGAAATGACTACGATTGATTTAACGGGAAAACCGTCAGCATATGAAATTTTAAATGATTATATTTCTACAAATGACAAAGAAAACTTCTTCCGATTTAACAATAAAGAGTTTGATAAAGTCATGGCAGATGTATTAAAAGAAACGGATCAGAAAAAACAAATTGAGATGTATAAACGTGCTCAAGAAATTTTAAGTGAACAATCTACTGCAGTATATATTGCTGACTATCAAGTGCTATGGGCTGCAAATAAAAAAATTGAAGGACTAAAAAGTTATCCATTCTGGTTCCACGACATGTCAGAAGTGAGATTTACTGAATAGAGGGGAAGAATAGACATGGCTTATATCATCCGAAGAATTATATTATTTGTTGTGACAATGGCAATTGTATCTTTTATCACTTTTGCAGTTTTTCAAATTTTACCGGGTGATCCGATTCGTACAATGTTAGGAACAGAGGCAGATGAAGTGCAAGTAGAGACACTGAGAAAAGAACTCGGCTTGGACCAACCGCTTTATGTTCAATACTTTGAGTGGGCAAAAGGTTTAGTTACAGGTGATTTAGGTGAATCGATACGATTTTCTATGCCAGTAAAAGAATTGCTCATGGATCGCTTACCAGTCACGATTTCATTAGCTGCGATTACACTGCTCATTGTAATAATTGTAGCTATCCCTTTAGGTATTTTTGTTGCTAAAAGACAAAATAAAATGAGTGATGTTGTATTTTCTTCCATTACTCAGGTAGGGATGGCTATCCCTTCTTTCTGGTTGGGGATGTTATTAATCTTATACCTAGGAATGAATTTTAGTTTCTTCTCAATCAGTGGATATGTTCCGTGGACTGAAAGTATAACAGGTGCTTTAGGTGCCATATTATTACCTGCACTGACAATCGCCATTCCTCAAATCGCTGTAAAATTTCGCTACGTAAGGAATGCGATATTGGAACAGTTAAGATTGGATTATGTCCGTACAATTCGCAGTAAGGGAATTACAGAAAAGTTTGTAATGTATAAACATGTTTTAAGAAATTCCATGATTCCAATTTTAACGATATTCGGATTAATAACAGCTGAAGTTGTAGCAGGAACAATTATTGTAGAACAGGTTTTTGCTCTTCCTGGAATTGGCCAATTATTAATTACTTCAATTGGCTATCGTGATTTTCCGTTAGTACAAGGCATAGTAATGTACATCACATTTGTAGTAGTATTTATCAATTTCTTTGTAGATATTTTATATTCTGTCTTAGACCCAAGAATACGATTAAATTAAGGAGGTCCATATGAAAACATTAATGGGTAATGCTAAAAATATTAATTTAATAATAGGCCTCCTCATTTTGATATCTTTTTTACTTTTAATGATCGTGAGTTTTTTCTATACGCCCCATGATGTGACTGCGATGAATGTCGCCAATAAGTTAAAGGGACCAAATAGTGAGAATTGGTTTGGGACCGATGAATTCGGCAGAGATATCTTCAGTCGCATTATGAAAGGTACTCAAACAGCCTTTTTTGTAGGCACATTAACAGTAACTATAGGTGTTGTCTTTGGAACACTTATAGGTGGGATAGCTGGCTATGTTGGTGGTTGGGTAGATGAGGTTTTCATGAGAATCATGGATGCTTTAATGGCTTTTCCAGGCATTATTCTAGCACTAATGCTAGTAGCTGTGTTTGGCTCAGGGATTGTCAATACATCGATTGCGCTTGGATTAATCGCCATTCCTAGCATTGCACGAATTGCTCGTAGTGGTTTTGTACAACACAAAGAATACGAGTATGTTTTATCAGCAAAGTTAATCGGGGTAAAACCATTCAAAATCATGTTCCGTCATATATTACCCAATGTTTCGTCACCTTTGATAGTAGCAGCATCTGTTAGCTTTGGTGTAGCAATGCTGGCTGAAGCTGCACTAAGTTATTTGGGATTAGGGGTTAAACCGCCAGATCCTAGTTGGGGCAGAATGTTAAAAGACTCTCAAGCTTTTCTTAAAAGTGCACCATGGTACACATATGCACCTGGCATTGCCATTACATTCATGGTATTAGGATTTTATATGTTAAGTAATGCAATCCGAGATATTTTAGATCCAAGGTCCAACTAATCTAGCAAAAATAATAAAACCGGTTTTCTCTATACGAGAAAAACCGGTTTTCCTTCGTTATTATTTTGTTTAAGCAATAACTGATAGGCTTTAATAGCAACCTCAAGTGCAAGACGGTTGGAGGGTTCCATAAAATTTGAACCAAGAAGTGTTTCTAGTTTTTCTAATCTATTATATAACGTTTGCCTTACGATAAAGAGACGATCTGCGGTTTCATTCTTAACCCCGTTACATTCTAAATAAATGCAAAGTGTTGTAAATAAATCACTTTCATACTTTTGATCATAGTTTAAGATAACGTCTAAATAATCGTGAACGTAGTTTTCAAGTTGTTTACTCTCAATTAACAATAGTAGCAGTCTATTGATACCAAGATCATTGTAGAAATAAGTGTTAACAATGTCATGTTTTTCCAATGTAATGACTTTCTTTGCCTCTACATAACCTTCTTTTACTTGAGCTATATCCTTATATACTCTACTCAAGCCAAATTTACATTCATTCCCGCAAAATGTACTAGTATCTTTCATATCCTTGATACTTTGTATGATTTGATCAAATCTATCCGTTTTCTCTTTCAAATGATCTGCTGCTATGAACGATGCAATGACTGCTATTTCAGTCCTTTTAGAAGAAACAGCTGGAAAAAATCCATGCCTCTTGAAAATGGAGCGAACTAACATTGAGCGTTGCAACTTCATCTCTTCCCAGTCTTCTTCAATAATATTGATCTCTGCAGAATCTAACTGCATAACAAAAATTCTAAAGTACATATTGCGACTTGCAGCTGGTAAATAAGTTTGGATGTCATCTTGTTCATAGTCTCTGCCTTTTATAAGGTTTTGTACAAGTTCATCTTCCATGTTTTGTTTTCGTTCTTGAATTGTTCGATTGCGTAAAAGGATTTGTGCAATGGCAAGGGCTGCTCGATCTAAAATAAGAAAAAAGAACTCATTTGACATCGGTTGTTGCACTTGTAAGCAGAGATGCCCCCAAACTTGTCCCAGTCCTTTAACCGGCATAAGGGCAAATGTTTCATTGGAAAGAGTAAAGTTTTTTTGTACTGTCATATCAGAAGGTGATTTTTCAATAAAAGTACGAATAGAAGTTTCTAACTCTTTTATCTCAGATGGGTAATAATATGATTTTGAATGATCCGTTATAAACAAAACTCCCTGTCGGAAGTAATGATTCAATTCTTGAAGAATTTTCAAGATTCCGTTAGGGCTTAATGAAAGATCGATAAATTTCGTGGACAGCGTATCAAGTTGGGAAAGCCATTGGTGATGTTGGTTAATAATTAACGTATGTAAATCTTGAGTAATGTCGACAAAACGTACAACCTCTTCAAAGATGATCAGAGGAAAATCATGTTCATCTGCTAATTTTATAAGCTCATTAGGAATCTCTTTAAAATAAGGACCAATTTCAATACACATACCAGCGGCGTTTTTTTCTATTAAATTTTCTAAATACCTGAGTTGAGTTGTGAGGTCGAGTTGAAGACCTACACCAGTTGTTAATATTAATTCTCCACCATTAATAAGTGTTTCAAATTCCTTTATTTCTAAAATATGAGACCACTTCACTTGATTATTTATGCCTTTTGAACCTGCTATAACTTTTGCTGATTTAAATGATTTTCTATCTAATATGTCTTGTATGGTTAAAACAAATTCAATCATTCCAATAGCCCCCCAATAAGTTAAAAAAAATCTAACATGAGTGTACTTTATGTAAAGTGTAACTATTCTAAATAATCTGTAAAATAAATTATGAGGTTAATTGTTAATAACGTCAACTTTAAAGAAAAGTAGAATAGGAGGACGTATATGAATAAGGTAATCACTGAAAAGAAAACGCTTTCAAATTTTATTAATGGACAATGGGTAAAATCGTCTACAGAAAACTACATTGAAGTGCCAAATCCTGCAACTGGAGAAATATTAGCGGAAGTTCCAATTTCAACTCAACAAGATTTGGAAAAAGCAGTTGATGCTGCAAAACAGGCTTTTACTTCATGGAAAAAAGTTGCTGTTCCTCAGCGTGCTAGAATCTTATTTAAATATCAGCAATTATTAATAGAGAACTGGGATGAACTAGCGAAAATTATTACTGTTGAAAATGGTAAAAACTATACCGAAGCATATGGCGAAGTACAACGAGGAATTGAGTGCGTAGAATTTGCAGCAGGTGCTCCTACACTTATGATGGGCTATCAGCTACCTGATATTGCAACAAGTATTGAATCTGGTATGTATCGCTATCCTCTAGGAGTAGTGGGGGGGATTACGCCGTTTAATTTCCCTATGATGGTACCATGCTGGATGTTCCCGTTAGCAATTGCGAGTGGCAATACATTCATCTTGAAACCTTCTGAAAGAACACCGCTTCTAGCTAATTTCCTTGCAGAATTGTTACATGAAGCAGGTCTTCCAGCAGGTGTATTTAATCTTGTCCACGGTGCTCATGATATAGTGAATGGCATTCTTAGTCATCCTGATATTCCAGCTGTATCATTTGTTGGATCACAACCGGTTGCAGAATATGTCTATAAAACTGGTACATCAAATGGTAAGCGAGTTCAAGCACTTGCTGGAGCTAAAAATCATACAATTGTTTTGCCAGATGCAGATATGAACTTAACAGTAACGAACATTATTAATGCAGCATTTGGATCAGCTGGGGAAAGATGTATGGCTTGTGCCGTTGTTGTTGCAGTAGGTGACATTGCAGATGAGCTAGTAACAAGATTAATAGAAGAATCAAATAAGCTAACAATAGGGGATGGATTGAAAGAAGGGATTTTCCTCGGACCGGTCATTAGAGATTCGCATAAAGATCGTACAATCCAATATATTGAATCTGGCATTGAAGAAGGTGCAACACTATTACGAGATGGTCGCAATGATCAACCTTCTGATGGTGGTTATTTTGTTGGTCCAACTATTTTCGATCATGTAACCCAAGAAATGAAAATCTGGAAGGAAGAAATCTTCGCTCCTGTTTTATCAATTGTCCGATTAGATACATTAGAGGATGCAATCTCATTTGCAAACAAATCTGACTTCGCAAATGGAGCATGTATTTTCACTGATAGTGCAAAAGCTATTCGTCAGTTTAGAGAAGAAATCGATGCAGGAATGTTAGGTGTCAACCTCGGTGTTCCAGCTCCGATGGCATTTTTCCCATTCTCAGGTTACAAAAAATCATTTTATGGAGACCTACATGCGAATGGTCGTGATGGAATTGAGTTTTACACACGTAAAAAGATGCTAACAGCTCGTCATGAATTCTAATATAGAAGGGAAGCGAAAGCATGGAAACTGTAAAACAACCAACTCAATCTTTAGTTGAAAAAGATCTTCAAAATGTCTGGCACCATATCTCAGCTTACAATGAAAAAAGTCAGCCTATGATCGTCGATAGAGGTGAAGGCGCATGGATCATCGACCACAATGGCAATAAATATCTCGATGGTATGTCCGGCTTATGGGCTGTAAATGTAGGGTATGGTCGTGAAGAATTGGCACAAGTGGCTTATGATCAAATGAAAAAATTAGCCTATGTACCGATGACGCAAAGCCATGAACCAGCAATCGAGCTCGCAGCCAAGTTAAATGACATGCTTGGTGGAGATTATATGTTCTTTTACTCGAACAGTGGTTCAGATGCAAATGAGGTAGCATTTAAAATTGCTCGTCAATATCACCAGCAAAACGGTGAAGGGGCTCGCTTTAAATTTATCTCTCGTTATCGAGCGTATCACGGCAGTTCAATGGGGGCATTGTCAGCTACAGGCCAAGCAATAAGAAAATATAAATATGAACCACTTTCACACGGTTTTTTACATGTAGCACCACCAGATAATTATCGCCGACCAAAAGGGCAATCGATTAAAGAATACAATCTCCAACGTGCTCAAGAACTTGAAGATAAAATTATTTGGGAGCAAAAAGAGACAATTGCAGGAATTATTATGGAGCCGCTTATTACAGGTGGTGGTATTTTAATCCCTAGTCCTGTCTATCTCGAGAAGGTTCAAGAAATTTGTCACAAACATGGAGTACTCCTCATTATAGATGAGGTGATCTGTGGATTTGGAAGAACAGGTAAAGCGTTTGGACATCAGCATTTTAATTTAAAACCAGATATTATTACAATGGCAAAGGGACTGACTAGCGCCTATTTACCACTTTCAGTGACAGCCGTTCGAAAAGAAATTTATGAAAAATTCAACACGGGTGAAGAAAATAGCCATCTACGTCACCTCAATACATTTGGAGGAAATCCAGCTGCATGTGCAGTAGCGTTAAAAAATATCGAAATTATGGAGAGAGAAAACTTATTCGATCGCTCCGCAGAACTTGGTGATAGGCTTCAAAAAGAGCTGAAAGAATTAAGTAACCATCCCTATGTTGGAGATATTCGTGGCCTTGGATTCCTACTAGGAATTGAAATGGTAGAAGATAAAATAACGATGGAACCAGCTTCTAACGACCGTGTATTGAAAATTGTCACTGATTGTAAGGCAAACGGCTTAATCATTGGTAAAAACGGAGATACAGTAGCTGGCTATAATAACATCTTAACGATTAGCCCACCCCTATCTTGCACTGATGAGGATTTCGAGTTTATGATAGCTGTTCTTAAAAAAGTTTTTAAAGAGAATGAATAAAATATAAACAATGAAAGCCACTCCTCTGATTTGGAGTGGTTTTTTTGTGGTTTGACAGGTGAGGAGTGTGATTTTTGGGGATTGGTGCTACTGGGAGGGGGATTATCGCTACTGGGGGAAGGATTGGCGCTACTGGGAGAGGGATTGTCGCTACTCAGGAAGATTAGCACTACTCAGAGAAGAATTGTCGCTACTCGGAAGGAAATTATCGCTACTCAGAGTGAGATTGGCGCTATTCAGAAAGATTATCGCTACTGGGGGAAGGATTGGCGCTACTGGGGGAAGGATTGGCGCTACTGGGGGAAGGATTGGCGCTACTGGGGGAAGGATTATCGCTACTGGGGGAAGGATTATCGCTACTGGGGGAAGGATTGGCGCTACTGGGGGAAGGATTGGCGCTACTGGGAGAGGGATTGTCGCTACTCAGGAAGATTAGCACTACTCAGAGAAGAATTGTCGCTACTCGGAAGGAAATTATCGCTACTCAGAGTGAGATTGGCGCTACTCATAAAGATTATCGCTACTCGAGGATGGATTGTCGCTACTGGGAGGGGGATTATCGCTACTCGGAAAGAGATTGGAGCTACTTATGAAGATTAGAGCTACTATAAAGCTGGAATAGAAAATTCTATATTGTTACTTCAGTCGTTTTGTAAATATAGTCAAATGAAGTTTTGTAAGACGTAATATTTTCTATGGAATTGGGAAACATAATACAACTACGGAAAAACTTTTCATACCTTTAAAAGGGGATAGTGTGATGAAGAAACTTTTAATGTTGAGTTGTATTATGTTCGTTCTAACAGGTTGTATGAAATCAAATAATGTGATTGAGTTAGGCAATATCACGGAGGAAGGCGATGTAGTTGTAAAAAAATCGATTGAAACTGAACCGAAGTATAATGAATTAATGGAGATTTTCAATAATGGTACAAATTTAAAATTAAGTGATGAAGAAGTGAATCGTTTACCATATCAATATATTCAATTTAAGGATAGAACGCAGAATCTAATTGTAGTGAATTATAATATGTGGTTAGATGAGGAAAATGAGCGCATTTTATATTCGGATTATGTAGCGAGAGTACCGCTCTATTATGTAATCGAAGATGAGGAGTACAACAAGTTATTAGATGTATTTGAAAAAGATAAGATGCAAACCTTTTCTGACCAATATGAAAATTTTGATCAAAGTAATTAAAAAAGGACAGTCTAATAAGTCGAATTTCGACTCATTGACTCCCCATTTTGAAATCAAGAATGTTGATTTAATTGCATTCTTGATTTTTTTATCGACTCCTTTTTGGAAAACCTCTTTTCTGTCAGATAATCAATTAGGTTTACTACTACTAATGAAATCGCTGGTTAGTTTAAGCATCCGCAATTCCTAATAAAACAATCCCCAACATTACAACCGTAATAACGATATATTGTTTTAGCGATAGTTTCTCTTTTAAGAAAATACGTGAAAGAATGATAGAGAAGATACTATAAGATGCGATCATTGGAGCAGCTATAATCGCATATGATGACATGGCAAATACATAAAAAAATTGACCGATTGTCTCTAAAATTGCTGCACACATTTTGTCCCGTTCTTTGAAAAAAGTAAATGTTTCTTTTTTAATTACTTTTAAATAAATATAAGTGATAACTGCACAGATAAAAAATGTATACTCATAAGCAAGTAGTGCGGCATCTTCAGTCATTAATTTCAGCTCATCCAAATAGATCGCGTCAGCAAATGTACCAGCGCCATCAATTAAAGCATAGGCAATAGGGAACATAATCGCCATAAATCCAAGTTGGTATTTTTTGTCGATTTCCGTATTGTTTAATCGTAATGTTGCATTTTCGATTTGTTTTTCAACTACTGCGATACCAATGACGCCAAGTGAAATAATGATTATTCCAATTATATGTAATGTATCAACTGGCTGTGGGAAGAAAATGAAGACAAGCACAGCTGTAATAGCACCAGATGAATTTTGTACAGGAGAGGCGATTGATAATTCTAAGTAACGTAACCCAATATAACCGATTGTCATAGATAAAATATAAAGAGAAGAAACGGGTAAATATTTTAGCATGTCTGAAGGACGGAAAGTTAAACCTTCATACAGCATATAGCCAGTTGCATGGATACCCATCACAAGACCAACCATGACGACAATTTTTAAATGACTGTATTTATCCTTGCTGTCTGAACCTTTTTTATAAAATAAATCTGCACCACCCCAAGCTAAGGCAGTTAGTAAAGCAAAGAAAAACCACATAAGAGTGCTCCTTTAAACGGGATTAATTGGACTGGTTTGTAATATTAATTTCCAATACAAATATATATGGATGATCTTTGGGAAAAATACCGGTTCATATACTGCTCTTGTAGTCAAAATATACTCTAGTAATGTGGAGATAAATAGTAATGTAGAATAAACTGAGAGTGTGGTTACATGATGGTTCCTATAAAATATTGTATCTTTTTGATGGGCATTTTTTCTGTATTAGTAGGCTGTTCAACAGGTACACATAATCCGACCGCAAAAGAGCTATTGAAAGAGCATCCAGATATAGATATTTTGCAATATCAAGATATTATTTATTCAAAAACAGAAATGGTTGAGTTTGAAGCTGTGAAGGGCGAACTTTTAGGTGAAATTAAAAAACGCAAAACTACTGGTTCTATGTTTAAAGATTTCTATGCAAGTAAATTAGCTAAAGGAACTAAGATATTTGCGGTAGGGGATGACGATACCTTCATGCTGATTGCTGAAGTAGGTGGCGAATTAATTTATTATAAAGCCTTATTGGAAGGATAAACTAGATCGGTCTTAACGAAAGGTTTGTAAAGTTGTAGATGATTTCTCAAATGGAAAATAATATTTCAATGGATTGAATGAATCAAGTATGTACCTTTGGATTCCTTTCCCTTATGATTAACAAAAAAGTGAAAAAGGACGGTATTCCTAAGCCGATTGACTATTAGGAAACTGTCCTTTTCTTTTTTAGCGTGTTGTTTTAGAAAATTTGCTACGTGTAGTGGAGCTGAGATGTTGAATCTGCTCTTCTAATACTGTGCTCGCGTTTCCTATAAATTGTGAAATGAGAGCAAGCTCTTCCGGTGTATAGAGGAAGCTAGATTAAGCATTGCTTTATGAAGCGGTTCGTACTCAGGGACAATAATGACTCTGCGACGGTCATTGGGATCATTTTGCCTCCGAACATAACCGATTTTTTCAAGTCGGTCTACTAAGGAAGGTATGCTACCCGTAGCGAGCCCAGTTTTTTTAGATAGCTCGCCAGCAGTAATTGGACCTGTTTCAAGTAGGATATCTAATGAAATAAAATCATTATTGTATACCCCTAAAGAGGCAGCAACATTTTGCTGATGTAATATCGTACGTGTTCCTAGACCGCGCATTAGAGAAGTGAAATGTTCTTGAGGGTCTAGAGTTTGATCATCTTGATGACTTGACAAAGGATTAACCTCTTTTTAATATAAGAAAATATCTTGGTGGTTGAGATATTAGATTATCGAGATATTTGATAAGTGTGATATTATACAAGTTCATTCTATCGAAATCATTATTAATTTGCAAAGGGGTTTATAAATGGAAGCTTCAAAAAGTAACATAAAGCTAGTTGTAACGGGCTTATTACTAGCGATTTTTATGTCGGCAATTGACAATACAATTGTTGCTACAGCTATGGGAACTATCGTTTCTCAACTAGGTGGGATGGATAAGTTTGTTTGGGTTACATCCGCTTATATGGTTACAACAATGGCAGGTATGCCGATTTTCGGGAAATTATCCGATATGTATGGCAGAAAGAAATTTTTTATCTTTGGATTAACGGTATTCGTAATTGGTTCAGCACTTTGTGGCTTTGCTCAAACGATTGAGCAACTTAGTATTTATAGAGCTATTCAAGGAATTGGTGCCGGCGCATTAATGCCAATCGCATTTACAATTGTATTTGACATATTCCCACCACAAAAACGAGGGAAAATGACGGGTCTGTTGGGCGCGGTATTCGGTATTGCTAGTGTTGTTGGACCGCTTTTAGGTGCATATATAACAGATAATATTGGTTGGGAATGGGTATTTTATATTAACTTGCCAATCGGTATCGTTTCATTTTTATTAATTATGAAGAATTATAAGGAATCTCCAGTACATACGAAGCAAAAGATCGATTGGTGGGGAGCGGCAACGCTTGTGCTTGCGGTCATCAGCCTTATGTTTGCACTAGAACTGGGCGGTAAACAGTATGATTGGAACTCAGCACCGATTATTTCATTGTTTGTTAGTTTTGCTATTTTCTTTATTGTGTTCTTTTTCGTGGAGTTAAAAGCAGAAGAACCAATACTTCCATTCTTCTTATTTAAGCGTCGTCTATTTGCTTCTTCGCAAATTTTGGCATTCTTATATGGTGGTACCTTTATTATTTTGACAGTATATATTCCTATTTATGTTCAGGCTGTATATGGCGCATCAGCAACTAATGCTGGCCTTATCCTCATGCCTATGATGTTGGGTTCCGTTGCAGGAAGTGCATTTGGTGGTATTTTCTTAACGAAAATAAGCTACCGTAACTTAATGATTATTTCTGTTATTTCGTATTTTGCAGGTATGTTCCTACTTAGTACACTAACACCAGATACAGCTCGAATTCTTCTTACGATGTATATGATTCTTGTAGGTTTTGGTATGGGCTTCTCATTCTCATTGTTACCGACGGCTTCTCAGCATAATCTAGATGCTCGTTATCGTGGAACTGCGAATTCAACTAATTCATTCCTTCGCACGCTAGGAATGACGATGGGAATTACTATTTTTGGTACGATCCAAAATAATGTATTTACTAATAAACTAGCTGAAGGATTCAAAAGTTTGGGTGAAAGCGCCAATTCGGCAATGTTTAATATTGGAGATATAAGACAGATTTTTGAACCAAGTGTACGTGAGAAAATTCCTGCTGAGATTCTTGATGTCATTGTTAATGCAATGTCCAACTCAGTTACGCACGTTTTTCTACTTGCACTCATTCCAATTGTCATAGCAGTGGTTTTCGTTTTCATGATGGGGAATTCAAGAGTAATTGTTACAGATAACCAAGATGAGACAAAAATTTAATCCAAGAAATAGTGCAATTGACATTTTGGAATGTAGTCCTCCGAATGCATAAAATTGTCTCTGTAATTACCGAGAGGTTGTAGTATGGAGAGGATATATATGAAAGGTACCATATTTATAGGTGCTTGGGAAAACAATCGAAAGAATGTGTCCCTTTCGATT
Organism: Viridibacillus sp. NPDC093762; assembly: GCF_050279675.1. NCBI lineage: Bacteria > Bacillati > Bacillota > Bacilli > Caryophanales > Caryophanaceae > Viridibacillus > Viridibacillus sp. NPDC093762. The sequence continues at coordinate 83,404 of NZ_JBNNUK010000011.1, forward strand.
GCAAAATACAAGCTAGTTGTTCTAACAGGATTGTCTGGAACAGTAAAGTCATGGCGGAAAACTTGTAGTTGATCGTACGCCTAAGCAAGTAGCCGAAGTACCAACTTATCAAACAGGGAAGGGGGCGGGGGTTTGAATCCCTCCTGGGACGTCAATTAAACACAGTTCAATCCTTGATATGACAGGGTTTGAGACAGATGAGGGATTCGGTCATTGATGCAGAATCCCTTTTTTTTACCCTTAAATTACGTATTTATATAGACAGACAACTATCTTCCAATTCAGATGAAATGGAGGATCTTTTTATGACCAAAAAGACAGGATTGTTTGATGCGGATTTCACACTGACAACTATAGAGCTTACCGCTTCTATTAAAGGGGAGGAGGTAACTAGCGTTCGCTACAAGCTCTTTACAGAAGCGGTGAGAATATTATATGTCAAATGGAGGTTAGTGGCTATAGAACGCGTACCATCAAGGATTATGATACAGTGCTGATGAACTTCTCAAAGAGTGCAGGGGTTACCTATTTGGAAGAAATCACTGTAGACACAGTTTACTCATGGCTTGATAGTATGCAGGTGGTGAATCAAACAAAGCTAACACGCCTAAAGGTTCTGAAATCGTTCTTAGGCAAGTGTTTCACCAATGGTTGGCTTAGCTTGAACTTTTGGCAAGCAATCAATGTGAAGGTAGATAAGAAGGTTAAAAAAGGAGCAAAGCCAAATGACATTGCAATCTTAGTGTCATTAATTGATAAAAGTACATTCATTGGTCTGAGAGATGTAACTGCAATTTTAACGATGTACAAGACAGGGATTCGCATTAACACGTTGGGGCAGCTAAGAGAGTCACATATTAATTGGGGAAACAAAGTGCTTGTGCTAGATGGAGCAATATAAAAAATCATCAGGTGTTAAAGTTACCAATAGATGACCAATTAATGGATTTATGCCTAGTGCTAATCCAATGTAATGACAAGCTTAGAGAACACTATGGGGAGAGCAATACCAACATTGAACACGAAGTAAAATAATGCCATTTCTAAACAGCTTACTAAGTATGCTAAGCGCTATGGATTTGAGAACGCTACTGAGGAACAACGAACATTTGAGATTACCAAAGAGAAAGTATTGCTAATGGTTATCATGTTTGCTGAGAATGAGATTTAAACACTTCTTAGCTGAGATAGAGCATGTAGCAAGGCTCAACAGATTTAACTAAGAGTTAGCTTACAACAAAAATCTTAGCAACCTGTTAGAAGAGTTTAACGAGAGTGTGAGGTTGATATTGAAGCAGAGGAATCATTTACTTAGGTAGTCTAAATGAAGCTACTGAGCTGTCAGTGAGGGTACAGGAGCAAGTCTGGGGGCATAACAAAAGGACTTGCATATAGTACAAGTCCTTTTGAATCAGTTAGTAGGGAGCGTTGGAACTTCAAATAAATATCCATCATAAAATGCAAATTGTATATAGTGACTATTTAGTTTGTATGTATAACTTGTCAATAAACCGTTATTTGGAGAGTCCATAAAACCTGTATATTCTCCTTCTCCTAATAGTGTGAGAACTTCTGATAGAGGCATACCTTTAACAAGTTGTTCATAACCTTCTAGTGAAAGAGCAGGGGTGCCTACTAAACCTGCTTGGCTTGTACTCGCTAGCTTACCATCAAAGAACATTAATGAAAGACTAGAATATCCTACTCCATCATATTTGTAGGATTCTATTCCTTCAGATGTAGAAGACATAGTAAGGTCAAGAGTACCCTCTAAATTTGTTAAAGCTGTAACTTCTTCATAAGTCATATTTGGCTGTAGTAACTTAAATAAATCCATAGTCATTTCTGATGAATGTTCAATAGTAGATTTGAATTTTGTTCCATCTTTTATTCCTGTAGCTTCTTCCATGTAGAGTTGATTAGCTGTTTCATAATCAATGTCAAAATAGTCGGCAGTTTTCTGTATTACTAATTCATCGTGTTCTTCAGGACTATAGTCATCACCGAAGTTTGTCAGACTATCAAACTCACTTTGAGCATAGTCATATACTTCTTTACTTGTTGGGAAATCATTCTTGCTAGTGGCTTCAGCATTAGTTGGATTATCAGTCGTTTTCCCTACATCATTATTATTACAAGCTACTAAAAATATTGATAAGAGTAGAATAAGGCTTAATCTCATAATTTGTTCCTCCAAATTGGTTTGTTAAATTGAGTAAAAAGTAATTACAGCCCTTATATTACAATGTATTTATAAATTTTGTAAGTATTGACTTTTTGTGGTGTAACTTGTTTATATGGGTTTGTTTCCAATTGCGATACGATGAGTACCTAAGATGATTACTTAGAAAGTTACAGAAGAATTAGGCTATAAGGCATTAGAATCTACATGTAAGCGTGATGGTAAGAAGGCTGATAGGGAGAAGAAAGAACTCAAAGCAACTGTTATGGAGCATAGAAAGCTTTTAGCTGATATGTACATGGAACATTGTGAGGGGCTGTTTGAAGTGTTCAATGGTGTTGCTATTGAGACTGATGATGAGATTGTTACAATTGCTCCTATTTGGCTCGCACAGGTCGATTCATTGGCTCGTGTCAAAGCCTAATGTTATAGGTAACTATAGGGTACAGTAGAACAAAAGGACTTGCATATATGATATACAATCATACACGCAAGTCCTGTTTTTTCTTCAACTAATGTCTTCGTTAGCTTGTTTGATTTTTTGAGATTCTAAATTTCATTTGAGAGAGAAAATAGGCTAATATTGCAGATAGCAAAGATAACAGTAATGGAATTGAAGTCGCCCCAAACTCTACTTCTTGACTTAAATTACCACCTATTGAAGAAAAATCGGGAGTATAAGAAGCGTAAGGACAAGAACAAGCTCTTAGCTGAAATCAAGGATGCAGCCAAGCTGAACCGTTTCAACTTTGAGTTAGCTTATAACAACAATCGTAGCAAGCTCTTAGAAGCATTTAGCGAGCCTGTGAGCATTGATACAGGCTCACAACAGTTAGTTTGATAGATTTGATATTGCCTATTCAACATACGGTACTTTATACAAACGCTCGGTAACTTAACGTCTACCAATAGGTTTTTTGCCTGAATATTTATCGGCTAATTTCATGAATTTATCCATTTGGTCAGGGTTCTCAATAGCCTTCGCTAAAAACATTTCCATAGCTTTATCTTCGGGTTTACTAGAAGTGTTTTTTTGAATTTGTCCCACTACCAAATCTACAGTTTGTTCAAAGGCTTCGTTATTTCGAACATTAATTAATTCTTTAAGTTCCTCTATAGAATCTTGAATATTCAAAAGGAAAGGAATTGCACTTTGAGCTTCAGTTCTTGGAGTATTAGTATTTGTAGAATCTTCAGTTTCCTCTTGAATGTTAAAGGATTCAATAGTTTCTTTCAAACGTTCTTTTGCAGCGTCAACTTTGTCTAAATCAGTTAACAGGTAAGAGATTGTTCTTAGGCTTGCTAAATCAAAAGGGATTTGTGTTGATTCATCTTTAATCAAAATTAAAGGTTTGTTTAGAGCATGACGATAACCGATTTCGTAAAATGCATTAGGGTTGTGGTCTGTCATATCTGCGATAACTAAGTCAGAGTTTTCTAAGTGTTGGACGATAGTATTATCAATCTTATCAACCGTATTAAGTTTATCAACACGAACAACATTAAAGTCTAAACTTTCACAGATAGGCTCAATAATATGTTTCAGAACTTTATCCGAACGTTTTCTTTGTGGAGAATCATCTGCTCCAATTGGACACACTATAAAGCAAGTTTTCATAATAAAACCTCCAAGGGTATATTCATACCAAAAATTGAATTTATCGGTACTTTGGTATTGTAGCATGGTTCAATACATTTATGTAAAAAAATGTAAAATACTGTTACAGTAGACGGTGCGAGTGCGTTTGACTGCTTCGCATAAATTGAAACGGTCTTTCTTTTTGTCTGACGGATAGCGAAATCTTAAATTGTTGATTGCAGCACTGACCTAGACAGAGCAGGAGAAACTAATTTGATTATTATACTTGATTATTGGAGTTTGACGATAGTAATAGCGATAATGAGATGTACGGATAAATATATTACATTTAACGACCGTTTGATGTAACGAATTATTCAGAATGACGGAGCTTGATTTGGTGGGCTTTTGAAGTTACAAAAAAACATTACATTTAAAATTACATAAAAGGCTTACATCAATTGAGTGTGATGATAGAGTAAATGTAACGTTAAATGTAATTGGAGGACTATTATGAATAACATACAAGTTATTGCCTATGCTCGTGTATCAACAGAGCAACAGGAAATAGCAAGGCAACTAGATGCATTAGCCACTTGGGCAATGAAGAGATACGAGAACAACTTTGTGAAGCTGAAGGATAGTGGAATCACTGATGATGAAATCAACAAAATAATGGAAGGTTTATTACTTTAGATAGCACTGTTGTGAGTGTAACTTTCGGTGATTAGGTGGTATAAACTACATGTTTATATCCTTTTTTTGTTATGTACATAAATTGTAATGGGAAGTTATCCTTTAAAAGGAATATTTTTTAGGAAGATGATTTATATTGACTAAGATTTTTAATAGCCTTGATCCAACCACTATCATACCCCTACCTCATAGGGTGGGTCTGGTTCTTTTTATCCGCTTACTCCTACAATATTGGACACTTCAAATACAGGATTCATGGAAATGTAGATGGCTGTTCTTATTCCTGATAGTTTATTACAAGCTATGTCAGAGAATAAGGCAGTCATTTTTGCACCAATTTGTTGTCCTCAACTCAGACTTCGTGCTCTGAATATAATTAATTTAAAGCTTTTCAAGCTAAAAACTGAATCACTTCTACAGCTAACAAATATATTTTTAAAATGCTATGGTTAAAAATTTAATTATATTATTGGTAATAACCTCCTACTAAGCTTGCATTGGCATAGACATTTTCTTGAAAAATTATTGATGTTGCCATTTAAATAAATATTCCCATTTTATACATATTTATTTTCATCTTATTTCACATTTGTCTTGTAAAATTAGCACTAATTGGAGGGAGAGAATAAAAAATGAAAAAACAATTAGCCTTAACGGTTGTTATTGCGGCAGCCCTACTTAGTGCATGCGGTCAAGAAGACAATAAAACAACAGGTAAAAGTACCACATCAGAAAGTAAATCAACAGAACAAAGCACTGTGGATTCTGAAACTACTACCAATGCAGTAAAAGATCATTTGCATGAACCAACAAAAGATACGGTATGTGAATTCTGCAACATGAAAGTATATGAAATGGATCATGAAATGGGAGCATTTTCAGCACAAGGCATTAAAGAAGATGGATCAGTCGTGTTCTTTGATGATGTGGGCTGTATGCTAAATCAGGAACGTAAAGATGAATTAGAGTTAGAAAAGTTTGTACGTGATAATGATTCAAAAGATTGGTTAAAACTAGAGGATGCCGTTATTGTGAAAGCGGATATTAAAACACCAATGAATTATGGTTACGCCTATTTCAAAGATCAAGAAAGTGCGGATATCTTTATCGCAGGAAATGATAACTCAAAAGTAGTAGCGCTATCAGACGTTGATAAAGTTTCAAATGATCGTTACAAGAAAATGAAAGATCGCCATTCTAGTGAATCGATGAATATGGACATGAAATCAAAGGATGGTCACTAACCGTATGAATAAAGGGCTGGAGGAGACTCTAGCCTTTTTGTTTGGAGGTGGAAAGATGAAACATCTGTTGACAATACTATACCATTTTGTTTTGTTATGGCTCATTTTCGCAATGCCTGCTAAAGCAGATCAGCTATCTTTACAGGAACAAATCGATGGGACACCAGCCGGTAGTGTGCTAGAACTTGAGGATGGTGTTTATACAGGACAGATTACTATTACAAAACCAATTACATTAAGGGGTTCCAAACATACCATGCTAGAAGGTAGTGGAAAAGAACCGTTATTGAAGATTGAAAATGTGCAAAATGTAACGTTAGAAAATATTCATATTACCGATGCCCATGTAGGCATTGTCGTGAAAAATACTTCGCAAGTAAATTTAAACAATGTACAGCTTCGAAATGTTTGGAGCGGTGTTCAAATTTATAATTCTAAACATGTGGTAGTAAATAATTTAAAAATTAAAGGAATTAATGGGCATTATTCAAAAAAAGGAAATGGTCTGGATGTGTTTAACAGTAACGATTTAACTATTTCAAATAACAAAGTGCAAGACGTACAGGATGGTTTTTATATTGAAAAGGCTCAGGCAATCAAACTAACCGATAACGCTATTAAAAATAGTCGTTATGGCATCCACTTTATGTATACTGAAGATGCAATTGCCGAACAGAACGATTTCAATCAAAATGTGACGGGTATTATGCTCATGATGACGGAAGATACGCAGTTACAAAACAATCATGTGACAGAGCAAAATGGCTTGAATGGTTCTGGAATGGTGCTGTTTGAAGCAAAAAATATCGACGTTCTTTCTAACCATTTCCAGAATAATAGAACAGCCCTCTCTACACAAAAACTAACGACTTCAACGGTGGAGTATAATACATTCCAGATGAATCAAACCGCAATTGAACTCCTTCGTTCTAACAAGGAGAACACCGTATATGCAAATGACTTTGTGGGTAATATTGTTAATTTGCGATCCGATGGAACCAGTAGTAGCATTTCTCATAATTACTACGATGATTATGATGGCATAGATATTGATGACAATGGTATTGGTGATAGTCCTTATGTGGCATTGCAAAGCTTTGGGCAATGGATGGTGCGCAAGCCCAGTTATCAATATTTCATCGAATCACCAAGTGTAGTGCTATTAAATAAAATGGATCGCCAAACGAATGCAATAGAAACTGAGCTTTTAGTAGATAAAGAACCGATGATGCATAGTGCTCAAAAAGCGACAACTGCAGGGAATATACAACTGTGGCAAGTAGTTACCGGTCTTGCAGGACTAGTGCTCGGATTATGGTTATGGAGAAAGGAAGCAAGTGTATGAAGAAAAGATGGTTAGTTGTCTTATTCGCTGCAGTCTTATTATTACAAGCTTGTAGTAATAAAGACTATAAACCGCGTGGAATCGTCAGTGAAACGGATGTCTGTAAGGTGTGCAATATGAGTATTGTGCATGAAGAATATGCTGGACAAATTGCCTTATCGAATGGGGACTATGAAATGTTTGATGATCTAGGTTGTTTAATTGAATATATGAAGAATCTGAACAAAGGCGATATTGGTAAAGCCTTTATTAAAGATGAGGGCGAAAAGAATTGGGTCGATGTTAAAACAGCTTCATACGTGTATGACAAAGATATTTGGACACCGATGTCATATGGCGTCATTGCCTTTGAATCTAAAGATTCAGCACAACAATATATCGATAAAGAAGGCACAGGGCAATTGATGAGCTACTCTGATTTAGATGCATTTAAATGGGGTGTCCATCATTGATTAACGGACTTTTCATACGACTTGAATGGAAGCAAATGCTCCGAAGTCGCTGGATGCAACTAGTGGCTGTATTATTTGTGTTTGTCTTCGCAGCGATATCGATAATACAGCAAATTGCTTTACCTGAGATAAATGGTTTCAACAGACAAACAGCTAGCTTCTTAAATTTACTCCTATTCCTATTGCCTCTTTTCATCTTAACAATCGGAAGTATGGGGATAGCGAATGATTTGGAATCAGGCTGGTTCTCATTATTAAAAACATATCCTATGACAATAAAGAATTATATTCTTGGGAAGTATGTGGCACTACTCTTATCCTTCATGCTTATTTTACTATTGGCTTTTAGTATTGTACTAGTCATGAGTAGTTTAGCAGGTCAAGTTCATTTGTCACTTGTTTTCGTTGGCTTATCCAGCGTAACAATCCTAATTTTTTCAGCGTTAGCGATTGTTTGCGGGGTGGTGGCCAAAAGTCGTCTTCATGCGTTAGCGTTGTCACTTCTAGCTTGGGCATTTGCATTGCTCCTGTTGTCTTATGCGTTAATGGCAGTGGGTACATTAGTAGCTGGCCATACTTTGCAAAAGTTAACAATTGTCATGATTCATTTAAATCCAGCCGAATGGGTTCGTTTTGGCTATTTCATCTTTTCTGGACAACACTCAGTTCTTGGTCCTTCTTTTTATGAATTCACTGAATTTTATAGCTCGCTAGCAGGCCTTGTTGTATATATCCTCGTAACGATTGGTTGGATTGTATTGCCTTTATTATTTGCTGGGTTTTTATTGCGTAAAAAGGGGGACCAAGTATGATTGTAGAAGGTAAGTTTTTAGTGAAAAAATATTCCGAGCATCAAGGCTTGTTTGATGCTTCTTTTACCTTAAATGAAGGACGTATTATTGCGTTAGCTGGTGGAAATGGTGCAGGAAAAAGTACGATAATCCGATTACTCATTGGTGAAGAACAGCCAAATGGTGGAGAACTTAATTGGGCCAGTATGCCTTCTATTCGTTATATGCCAGATGATGTGAATTTTCCTCCAGCACTCACAGCAGAGGAAATTTTACAATTACTCGGCAGTTTGAAAAAGGAGCCAGCAAAAGAGCGTGAAAAAGTGTTGAAACGAGTAGGACTGTGGGATTTTCGTAAGCAAAGAGTGAGTCAATTTTCAAAAGGGATGCGCCAGCGTTTGAATTTGGCACAATGCTTGTTAGGTAAAGAACAGTTACTTATTATGGATGAACCGACAAATGGTTTGGATATACTGTGGATTGCTGAGCTAAAACAAATTTTACAAGAACAAAAAGAACAAGGCAAAACAGTCCTCTTTTCAACGCATTTATTGTCATTCGCAGAGGAGCTAGCTGATGATATACTTCTCTTACATAATGGAAGAGTGCTTATGAATGGAGCTATTCAAGATGTTCTGTCAGAAACATCTTGTGAACATTTAGAGGAGCTATTTATGCAGCGAATTGGGCTTGCCAAATAACATAAAACAACAGAATCTAAACCCACTACAGAGTGGAAGACCATCAATATTTGGTCAAAACAAGAAGAATGTTTTCAATAACATTAAAAGAAAGTGGTATAGAAGTTGAAATTTCAAGCATTTTTGATTATAGGTTAATGAGAATCCTTTATTTTAAAAAATTCACTCAAAGAGACATTAGAAGAGTTACAACAAGCAATTAATGAGAATATCTATTTCTATAATAACAATTGATATCAAAAACGTTTAAACGGCTTAAGTCCTTTAGAATTCAGGAATCAAGCCGTTTAACGATTTTTTTTATTTCCACTGTCTACCTGACAGGGAGCAGTTCATTTTTTCGGATACGTTTATAAATTAGAAGTAAAATCAACAAAATTTTTTAACGAAGCCTTTTACTAAAAAAGCGGAAAACAGTATTTAAATTTAACTTCTTCAACTAAAGGGGCAGGGTAGTTGAAGAGGACATTAAATCTTTAATTGTTATGGTATTATTTAACCATTAGCTTGTTAATTTTGTCACCACTACTTTTGGTGATTAACCCAATTATTTCTTCAACTCTTTCTTATACTCCATAAAGAATTTATAATCCTGCTCCACTTGGTTCGCGTATGAAATGGCCCAGTTTGAAAGGTAATGTACAAATCCGTCAACATCATCACCAATCGCTTTTAATATCTCGTCTTCACTATGATAAGGTAGGATACCTTCATTAATATCCGCATCTGCCCGAGCGTGGACTTTTGCTGTTATTCTTCCCATTTGTTCAACCGTTTCTATCATGTCCTTATGACTTTTCAACATTTCTAGTTTTAATTTCTTTTTGTACGGCGAACGTTCGCGTACGTAAAAGTCACGGTTATCCATCGTCAAATTTCCTAAATGAGGATCTGCTTGATGATGCATTGCTCGTTGTGTCATAATCACGCGTTGCCCTTGGTGTGGAAAAGTTCCCCAAAACTCTTTATTATACGGCATAAAATAAGCAGGAATTGGTACCCTAACCTCTTTCATCTCTAAGATTACATCATCTAAATCCTCTTGTTGTTGTCCACCTTCTATTAAAATATAAAAACGATCTAATCCGATGGAGGCTGTTCCTGATCCATGCTTAATCGCAATATCTTTAATACGGTACTTCGTTTCATCATTCATCTTTTCAACGGTTTCTAGATACTGAGGCCAAACTTTTTCAATCTCTGCTCTCTCCTCAGCGCTTAATCGTTGAATCTCATCTGATTCCACAAACTGTCGCTCTGATTGCAAATTGGAAGTAACCTTACCTAATAAATGTGACTCATTTCTTTTTTCTAGCTTTTTCAATAACTTGTGAATTGCTCCGTTGGCTTTCTTCTTTGTCACAAAAAAAGCATTTGGTAAATCTTTGCGAGCCTGAAATCGCGACATTTGTTTATGATACGTTTGCAGGTATGCTTCTACCACGTCAATCTGCTTGTTTACTTCATAACCTAATTGACGACAAACAAGCACGACACTTACAGACATACGCAATAAATCATATAAATAAGAACCTAAGTAACCTTCATCAAAATCATTAATATCAAATACTAGCTTCCCTTCTTCATTGTGAAATGCACCAAAATTCTCAAAATGCAAATCCCCTTGAATCCATGTAGGCCTGCTCTCTAACGTATGATATGGAAACCAATGATTTGTTACATCATAATAAAATAAATAAGCACTACCACGGAAAAAAATAAACGGACTTTGTTCCATTTTCTCGTACTTTGACTGGCGATTTTCTTCTGTATGCCCCATAATTTTTTGATCAAATTCTACTAATATTTTCTTTAGAGTCTCCATTCGTAAATCACGTTTCGTTTGCTCGACACGTTCTCCAAGGTTCACCATCATTTTCTCTCTCCCTAATTGTCTAAATTTTACTTTATTAATAGTTTACTTTATTTATAACTTCCATGCTATTAATCTATCCATTGAGTAGTTATGGTTTATTATATAGAAGCTATTGCAGTATCAACCGCTGTCAATCCGATAAGAAACAATGACCAATCATTAATTCAACAGATTTCCTAATAAAATGAGACATAGATAGTAGTAAGAGCGTGCTCTTTTATTTGCTAGGGTTTTTCAAGTGTAGCTAAAGCTATTTCTTAAAACACAAATTACTTGGTAGTTGGAGAAGCAGCTGGGAGCAAACTAGCTAAAGCGGAAAGTCTAAATATAATGATTATTGGTGAAGAAGAGTTGTACGAGATGATAAACAGTATGCATTGTATTAACACTTGATAGCGTAAATAAATGACTAAAACGTCCTTGACAGGGAAGTTTTGAAACGATTTTTGATTCAAGGATTGTAAATAGAAAAGCACGAGCTATCTTTTAACATAAAAGGTGCTTCAAGAGCCAGAGATTTGGCTTTTGAAGCACCTTTTTAATGTGTATTCGTATTATTTAAAAATTTGTTTCTTAAGATGATGTTCCATATGATCGTAATAATCTTGAATAAGCCAATCTAATGTTTTAAGTTCCTTATTTCCAATGTCACATAAGTAAGAGCGTTTTTCATCAGGAATATTATTGATAATGGCGATGATTTGTTTATTTAAAACGTAAAATAAAGTCAAAATCTCCTCGATAGGAGTATCTTGATAATTTTGCTTAGCTACCCATTCATCTTGATTGTATGTGGGAAGTACATAGGGCTGCTTTTCGTATTGAATTTTAATGAATCGTTCAATGTTCATAATAGCAGAATCACAAAGGTGTCCTAATATTTCTTTTTTTGACCATTTAGTTGGCGAGGATCTTTTAGACACATCTATTTCAGACATACGTTTGATTTCTTTAGGAACGTAATAAATCCAATAATTGATACCATCTATCACATTTTTCACCTCTATCATCCTCCGTAATGAATCTTTCTATGTATATTCAATAGAATGATGGATATTCCAGCAAAAGATTAATTTTTTATTCTTGTGACAGGATTCATACCAACTACTTGTTAACTAATTGAGCTTCTTTCATTGCTATGTTTCTTTCTCGCATTCCTTCGATCAAATCTTCAATTGAAGAAGAAATCATGCCGTTTTGTTTGATTAAACCAATGACAAACAGGTTACGGTAGGCGAACTGGTTTTCAGTTCCATCTGCGATTAAAGCATCGATTTTCTTTGTATTATCTCTCCCTTGTTGGCGTGTATCAGAGTATAGTGCGAAAATAGGGCGGTCTAGCATCGAAAATGCACCAATTTCAGCAGCAACACCTGAGTCAATTTCAACACCATCAATGATAGCGATTAAGAAATCACTTGCTTTTAGAGCCTCAATATCAGCACCTGCAATTGCTAAACTATTGGCATAAGATGACTTGTCATTGATCGCCATATTTTCTTGAGGTACATATAAATCCACACCTGGCACTGCCTCACGTACTGCTTTTGCGACCATATCATTTACTAAGCGGTCGCCTAATCCAAATAATCCATTTGCTAAATAACCTTTTGTAGTCAAAGTAATTCCTCCCGTAAATCATTTCATTCTTATATAGTATAACCATTTGAAGGAGAGATACATATTGTTTATATGAATATACGTACTGCAATTAGTTTTATATTGTTAAGTTGTAAGTAATTCTATCAAAAATGGAGGGCCTTCAAATCTATGATAGCAGGAGAGCTGTAAGGAGATTTTCGGATAACAATTGAATATATATTTTTAGTGGTTAAAAGAGGGTGGTTTATAACACTTTTTTTTTTATAATTCTCTTTTAGCTGCCTTTATGTGTCGATATCTTATTTATAGCTGATGTATTCTTCCGTATTGTTATAACATCTAAGACAGTCATTAACTAATTGAATCAAGTTGTGGGATTTGTTTAAAAAGGTATATCAAATTGGTATATTGTGAGTAGATTAGGATAACATCAAAAAGTATATATAAGGCTATTCAGTGAACCCTATTACGAAAATGAGCTATCTGTACTACAATTGTGTAAGCGCTTAGTATTTGAAAAGGGAGACACAAAAATGCCTACTCAACTCGAAATAATTCTTACAAGTAATGATATAGCCGAGATTCAACTTCAATTACGAATTTATCTAATGAATCATCCACTAGATAGTGACGGTGAGTTAGCAAACGTCATTACAAAGATTAACGAACAACAGTTAGATATTTGGAAGGCTCATGATGGCAAAATACTAGTACAAGAGGAAACAAAATGGAACCAAAGCTATTTAGCAGAACAGCAAATTGAATTACATAATAATTTTTCGCAAGAACGCTTTTTACATATGATGGAAGTGGCGAATTTTTTAGCGAGTGATCCGTCAAATGAGGCGCCTCCAGAACCGTTTAAATTGTACGGTGCATCTATGGGTACGATTATGACGGTGGGTGTTATTATTTTTTGTATCATTGCTATTACCATGGTCGTTGTCATACGGAATCAATTTATTTGATGAAATCTTTTAATAGCTAGTATATTTCTGGAGCTAATAAATATTGAACTTGAATCACCTTTATATAAACAACGCGAATTAAGAAAGGGAAATAAATCATGATAGTTTATACTGTACATCCAGAATCAATATACAAGATGATGCGAGAGCAAGGGTATTATGAGGGATCTAGGGCTAATTTTAATTTCAAAAATTCATTCGAGAGACAATATGACTGGATGGTTGCACAGATGAAGAAACGATTGTCTCACTATGAAGGAGATGAATATCCTGTTTGGGTATGGAAGCGTCGTCCTGGTAGAAATGAATCGGCTCTTTTACCTAGAGGAACCCGTGGAGTTATTCTTAAATTAGAAATTCCAGATGAAGATATTCTTTGGTCTGATTTTGAAAGTTGGCACCTTGTATTAAACGAAGGTCCATATACAACTAGTGAAAAGGAATGGGAAGATCATCTTCAAAATGAATGGTCTACTGAGAGGGTTGAAAAATCATGGGAAATGATCTTTGATTTTGACAAGCTTTCTAATCTAGACCCGAGATGGAACGGTACATTTGATCCGGAATGGATACAAGGTGTAACACCGCGCATTACCATGGATCAAGTGAAAAAAGTTACTCGCTTTGTTGCGAAAGGGCCAAAGAGAAATACTTACGGTCCACCTAAGAAAAAGAAATAGCGCAAGTTGAAAAATAAAACGGATGCGGGCTTTATTGAAGATATACAGATACAAGTCTAATAATGTTCTATCATATTTTATTACTTTTAATCCTCGATCTTTTTTTCTCGCATAGTAATCTCATGAGATAAGTGTATTTTAGTAAAATGAAATCAAAAGTTTTTTCTTCCTTACGTATCTTCGACTAATTAAAAGCCTTTCAATCTATTAAATGATACAATGAAAGGACATATATACGTATTGAAGGGGGTAGGTGAATGTTTGAAGAAGCACAACATCTGCTAGGAAAATATTTTGGTTATGACGATTTTCGAGAGGGACAAGCACAAATAGTTTCGAATGTTTTAGAGCAGAAATCGAGCTTGTGTGTAATGCCAACAGGTGGAGGTAAGTCAATTTGTTATCAAATTCCTGCTCTGTTACTAGAGGGTACAACTATTGTTGTTTCACCCCTTATTTCCTTAATGCAAGACCAAGTGGATACGCTACTTGAAGTCGGTATTTCGGCGGCATTTATTAATAGTACATTGTCTGCAAGTGAATTACGTGAAACAATGGAAAACTTACATGAAGGAAGATATCAGCTTTTATATATCGCTCCTGAACGACTAGAATCGCCTCAATTTTTGTCTGAGCTAAAGAATATTCGAGTACCATTGATAGCCGTAGACGAAGCGCATTGTATTTCACAATGGGGGCATGATTTCCGTCCGAGTTATCGCGCTATTAATCGATTGATGACTGTTTTCGAAGAGAAGCCAGTTGTCTTAGCACTAACAGCGACTGCTACACCAGAAGTAAGGGAAGATATTTGCCGCATCTTACAAATAACGGATGCAAATACTGTTATTACTGGATTTGCTCGTAGTAATCTTTCTTTTTCAGTTGTTTTAGGGCAAGACAAAGACCGTTACATTAAAGATTTTGTAAAACAAAATATTAATGAAGTCGGTATTATATACGCGGCAACAAGAAAAGCAGTGGATCATGTATATGATGTGTTGATGAAAGCTGGTATTTCCGTCGCAAAATATCATGCAGGTTTACCAGAGGCTTTCCGTCAACAGGAGCAAACACGTTTCCTAAAAGATGAAGCACAAGTAATGGTTGCAACAAATGCCTTTGGAATGGGTATCGATAAATCCAACGTCAGATACGTCATTCATTATCAATTGCCAAAGAATATGGAAAGTTATTATCAGGAAGCAGGGAGGGCAGGTCGTGATGGATTGCCAAGTGAATGTGTTGTTTTGTATGCCTCTCAAGATGTGCAAACACAACGCTTTTTAATTGACCAATCACAAGACCGTGAACGTATTCCTGGAGAACTCGCTAAATTGCAAGGAATGGCAGATTATTGCCATACCGAACAATGCCTTCAGCAATATATTGTGAAGTATTTTGGTGAAGAAAATGCGGAAGTTTGTGGAAAGTGTGCAAATTGCAAGGACGATCGAGAAATTTTTGATGTTACTGAAGATGTACAAAAGGTACTTAGTTGTGTGATCCGTATGGGACAGAAATTCGGTAAAACAATGATTGCTCAAGTGTTAATTGGCTCTCAAAACCAAAAAGTCATCAGCTTTGGCTTAAATAGGCTTTCCACATATGGCATTATGAAAAATATGACGGTCAAAGAAGTATCCAATTTCATAGAGTTCATGATTGCTGATGATTTATTATCTGTGAAGCAGGGGAACATGCCAACTATTTTTGTTTCCGAAAAAGGGAAAGATGTACTCCTCGGTAAAGTGAAGGTGCAACGTAAAGGAGTTGTTGTCACTAGACAAATTGCTGAAAATGATCCGTTATTTGAAGAACTACGTATAATTCGAAAACAATTGGCAGATGAAGCGAATGTACCTCCATTTGTTATCTTCTCTGATAAATCATTACAAGATATGTGTGCAAAACGACCAAAGACAGCAAACGAGTTTTTAGAAGTTAACGGTGTAGGAGCAAACAAGCTAGAGAAATATGGTGCTGCTTTTATGGATGTTATTATCAATTTTGAAGTAAATGTAAAATGATTTAGAAAAAGAAGTGTCCTCAAAAAGGACACTTCTTTTTTATGTTTTTAATGCAAGCTCTCCATTTATAAAGGAATAATTTGCTGTCTACTAATTGATATAGTATATGTTAAAATTGAATTAACATAGTAGAAGTAAGATGTCTGACGTTGTAAAATAAAAAAAGATAATACATCAATAGCCCATACACATTTTTGGCTTGGGTGGTGCATTTAATATAATAAAAGGAGTTTTTTATGTTGGATCAGAAAATCATATTTTACGTTGAAAAACTTCAAGAAGAAGTAATGTATGCTGTTGCTTCTGGAGCAGATTCAAATTTATACGATATTGCATGTGGAATGCTAGAAAGTGAATCTGCAGAAAACAAAAATGCAATTTGCCAAGCTTATGAAGTAGTAAAACATGCTTTAATTGGTTAAAATAATGCCTATTTCAAAGGCGTTTTATATAGATTAAAACAGATTCTTCTAGAATGGAAGAATCTGTTTTTTTGTTGTATTGGTAATCAATCAATAAGAAACAGAATACAGCTAAATTAGTGCGGATTTGGGTAATATAACATAGGAGAACATGTTGATTAAGTAATATAAGAATATTTTTTTAATAAATAGATAGATATTTTCTATAATAATAGAGGGAATTTTATGGATAAACCCTTGTCTTTAGCAGAAAAAGAGGAGGGTTACTATAATAGGAATTACAATTTTTGCAAACATTTCTTTAGTAGTTATCAATACTGTTATCTCTATAATTATGCGTAATACAATCGCAGATTCATTCATTTAATCATTGAAGCGGGCTATTCTTTCAAAAGGAGAGCCCGCTTTTTTGGTTTTTTTCACCAATGGAGTAATTAATATAAAAATCTATATAAATACGCTTGGAAATAACCGAATTATATAATAATTATTTTCATGGTGTTAAAATCATTTTTCTCAGCATAAGCTCTGTTATGAAATTATTTTATAAAATTTCTCACATATTCATGACTATTCATTTTGACATCGTACATCTTTATAAATAGATATAGTCTTTGAATTAGTGAGAACAAGGGGGATGGGTTAATGCTGCAAAGCAAAGGTTGGAAAGCTCTGTTGTTAGTCGTTTTTTGCGCCATTTTTATGGTTGCATGTTCTGATGACAAGAAAGAAACAAATAGTAGTGAAGGCAAAGGGGAGAAAGAGCCGACTACTGAAAAGAAAGAAGAACTGGTTGTCGCAGTAAATGAGAACTTCATTTCAATGGATCCTCACAATACAGGAGATACGAATTCTAACTCAGTGCAATCGGCTATGTTAGAAGGCTTGCTAGGTTTTGATGATGAAGGTCAAATCATAAATGTTCTAGCTGAAGACTATTCAGTAAGTGAAGACGCACTTGTTTATACTTTTAAATTACATCAAGGTATTAAATTTCATGATGGAGAAGACTTTAATGCTGAAGCAGTTAAAGTGAATTTTGCACGAATTATGAAAGACAAGAGCTTACGATTAAATTCACGTGGTTTTAGCTTAATTAAAAAAATAGAAACACCTAGTGAATACGAAATAATAATTACTTTAAAGGAAACCTATAGCCCAATGCTCACTCGTTTCGGGGTAGCTAAAATTATTAGCCCTAAATTAGTGAAGGAAAATCCAGCAGATATTCCAAAAAAACCTGTAGGTACGGGCGCTTATAAATTTGTTGAATGGGTTCAAGGTGATCATTTATCAATAGAAAGATTTGATGATTATTGGGGGAAAGGTGAACGAGTTAAGAAAATTACCTTTAAACCAGTACCTGAAAATGGATCACGTGTAGCGATGTTAAAAACGGGAGAGGCGGGAGTTATTTATCCTGTACCATCTCAAAATATTAAAGAAGTTGAAGGGAATAAAGACATCCAAGTAAACAAAATTCCTTCAACAATCGCACGATATGTATCAATAAATACTTATAAAAAGCCTTTTAATGATGTAAGAGTACGACAAGCATTTAACTATGCAGTGGATAAAGATGCATTTATAAAAGTCGTGAATTTTGGATTAGGTCTTCCGTTAGATTCAATTATTCCATCTAAAACCATCTACTATAAACAACAGGAAGCATATAAACAAAATATTGAAAAAGCAAAAGAACTATTAAAAGAAGCTGGCTATGCTGATGGCTTTGAAGCCGAGATTTGGGGTAACACAAACTCTGACACGATGAAGGGTATGCAATTCATCCAACAACAGTTAAAACAAATTGGCGTAAAAGTAGAAATTAAGTCAATGGAAGAAGGAACTCTTTCAGATGAAATCTATGGGGCACAAACGCCTGACGATTCAAAATTACAAATGTGGTATGTGAGTTGGGCTTCATATGCCTCAGATATAACAAATGCGACAAAACCATTATTCCATAGCTCATCTTTCCCACCGAATGGTGCAAATACAGCTTATTATAACAATAAAGAAGTGGATAAATGGATGGATGAAGCCAACTCTATTTCAGATAAGGTAAAACAAGAAGAATTATACGGCAAAGTGCAAGAAACCGTTTATAAAGATGCACCGTGGATCTTCTTAGGAGTCGATGAAATTGTGTATGGTGTTCGATCTGATGTAGAGGGTGTTGTTGTAGATCCACCTGGAGGATTAAATGTAAAAGATGCGAATTTTAAATAATTAATGTCGACAGTCGGTAAGAGGCTGAAACAAATTTCAGCTTCTTACTTTATAAAAATGGCTAGATTAATAACTTATAGAATTTTTTCGGCATTCACCTTTTAAATGGAGGGAGAACAAATGCTTCGATATATCATAAAACGAGTGTTAGAAATATTGCCAATAATTATTGTAGTATCAATACTGTCATTCTTGTTTATTCACTTTATTCCTGGAGATCCTGCGCGGTTAGTTGCAGGTAAGGATGCTACATTAGAAGATGTCCAAAATGTTAGAGAAGAGTTAGGTTTAAATGATCCTATATGGAAACAATACATTTCTTATATGGGGAATTTGTTACAAGGAAATTTGGGTACATCATTAAAGACGGGTTTACCAGTCTCCGATATGTTTACATCGCGCTTCATGCCATCTATCTATTTAACATTTTTTGCGATGATTTGGGCGACTATTATTGGTTTATTGATAGGAGCGTTATCAGCTGTATTTAAAAACAAATGGCCAGATTATTTAGGAATGGTAACAGCAGTATCTGGTATTTCATTACCGGGGTTTTGGCTAGGATTACTGTTGATTCAATTGTTTTCTGTACAACTAGGTATTCTTCCAACTGGTGGATCGGAAGGCTTCAAAAGTTATATTTTGCCTTCATTGACGTTAGGAGCAGGTATTATGTCAATGATTGCAAGATTTACAAGGTCATCTTTGTTAGAAACATTGCAGACAGACTATATACGAACGGGCCGTGCGAAAGGATTGAAGGAATCAGTTGTCATTATACAACATGCATTGAGAAATTCTTTAATACCTGTTGTAACGATTGCAGGCTTACAATTTGGATTCCTTTTAGGTGGATCAGTTGTTGTTGAGACCGTCTTTAGTTTTCCTGGAATGGGTCGTTTACTCATCGATTCAATTGCATTTCGAGATTATCCAGTGATTCAGTCAGCACTTCTCCTGTTTGCGATTGAATTCATTATTGTCAATTTAGTAGTAGATATATTATACAGCGTTCTAAATCCAAAAATTCAAGTTCAGTCCTAAAGGAGGGTATTTATGAATAGTGTTCCAATAGACAAAAATGGAAAAACAGTGATCATGCAACCAAAATACTCTCCAGTCAAAGAACTTTGGAAAAACTTTAGAAAGCAAAAAGTAGCATTCATCGCTAGTGTGTTTGTTTTATTACTAATCTTAGTAGCTATCTTAGCACCTTATATCGTACCATTCGATCCATATAAACCAAATTATGATGCTTTGTTAGAACCTCCTAGTAAATCACATTTAGCAGGAACTGATGAATATGGCCGTGATATATTAAGTCGACTAATCATGGGGACGAGAATTTCATTGAGCGTTAGCTTCGCTTCAGTTTTTTTAGGAATGATCCTAGGAACCATTTTAGGCTTAATGAGTGGTTATTTTGGTGGTTGGTTGGATCGCATAATAATGCGTTCAAGTGATGTCTTGTTTTCTTTTCCAGACTTGCTTTTAGCAATTGCTATTGTGGCAATACTGGGCCCAGGTTTAAATAATGTGGTTATCGCAGTAACGGTTTTTGGTATACCTTCATTTGCTAGACTTGTCCGTGGGGCCACTTTAGAGGCCAAAGAAAACACCTATGTGGAAGCGGCAAAATCAATGGGGGCGCCACATCGTCGTATTATGTATAAACATATTTTCCCGGAAACTGTAAGTAGCCTTATCATTTTCGTGACAATGCGAATAGGGACAGCGATTTTAGCAGCTTCAAGTTTAAGTTTTTTAGGCTTAGGTGCTAGTCCTGAAACACCGGAGTGGGGAGTAATGTTAAGTACAGGAAGAGATTATTTAGGCACAGCTTCACATGTAGTAATTGTACCTGGGATTGCCATCTTTTTAACTGTTCTTGCTTTTAATTTAATAGGTGATGGATTACGAGATGTATTAGATCCGAAAACGAAGAACGATTAAGGGGAATCAGGATATGACTAAAAAACTACTTCAGGTTGAAGAATTACAAACTGAATTTACGAGGGATAAGCAGAAGACGAGAATATTGCATGGAGTTAACTTTCATATCAATGAAGGTGAAGTGTTAGGTCTTGTTGGTGAATCTGGCTGTGGAAAAAGTTTAACATCATTATCCATCATGCGTTTGTTTCAAGGGACTACAGGTGAAATCACTAATGGAAGTATTTATTTCAATGACTCGAATTTAGTCAATCTATCAGACTATGAAATGCGTAAATTGCGCGGCAAGCAAATGGCGATGATTTTCCAAGATCCGATGACTTCATTAAATCCAGTAATGAAAATAGGAAAGCAGCTCACGGAACCAATTCGCGTGCACTTAAAGTTAAATAAAAGTGATGCTAGAGAACATGCGATTGCAATGCTCACTAAAGTAGGGATTGCAAGGCCAGATGAAATTGTAGATGAATATCCTCATCAACTTTCTGGAGGAATGAGACAACGTGTGATGATTGCTATGGCGATGTCATGTAATCCCAATCTACTTATTGCAGACGAGCCTACGACTGCTCTCGATGTAACAATTCAAGCACAAATATTGGAACTTATGAAAAAGCTTCAAAAAGATGAAAAAATGTCAATCCTTTTAATCACACATGATTTAGGTGTAGTAGCGGAGATGTGTGACAGAGTAGTTGTCATGTATGCAGGTAAAGTTGTTGAAGAGGCATCTGTTTATGATTTATTCGAAAATCCTAAGCATCCATACAGTAAGGGGTTAATCGCATCTGTCCCAAAATTAGGCGAGAAAAAAGATAAATTAGATTCCATAAAAGGAAACGTACCCAACCCATCTAATATGCCAAAAGGTTGTAAATTTGCGCCTAGATGCAATATGGCAATGCCAATTTGCCATGAGCAAGAACCTGCTTGTCTAGCAATAGAGAATGATAGGTTATGCAGTTGTTGGCTATATGAACTAGAAACGAGGTGAGGCGAATGTCAAATACAATATTAAAAGTGGAGAAACTAAAAAAATCTTTCGAGTTGTCAAATGGCTTTTTTGAGAAGAAAAAAACAATTCAAGCAGTAAGCGATGTGTCATTTGAAATCCAAAAAGGCGAGACATTTAGTCTTGTTGGTGAAAGTGGTTGTGGCAAATCGACAACTGGTCGTCTCATCTCTAGATTATTAGAACCTACTGAAGGATCTATTTGGATTAATGGAATGGAAGTTTCAAATAAAAAAGAATCGCAATTAAAGCAGATGAGGCAATCGGTTCAAATGATTTTCCAAGACCCGTATGGATCATTGAATCCACGCATGAAAGTGAAAGAAATTATAGCTGAACCGCTGACTATTCATACTAATCTATCGACTAGTGAGCGTCAGAAAAAGGTGTTAGAAATCCTAGAAGTTGTAGGGTTAAGTGAGTATCACGCTGAAAGATATGCTCATGAGTTTAGTGGTGGACAAAGACAAAGAATTGGTATTGCACGTGCTTTAATTATGAAGCCACAGCTCATTATTGCTGACGAACCTGTTTCTGCCCTGGACGTATCTATCCAATCTCAAATATTAAATCTATTAAAAGATTTACAAAGGGAGTATGCCATTTCTTATTTATTTATCTCACATGATTTAAGTGTTGTTGAACATATAAGTGACAATATAGGTGTCATGTATTTAGGTGCTATCGTAGAATCAGGGCCTAAAGACATCGTTTTTGCAAATCCGCAACACCCGTACACGAAAGCATTATTATCTTCTGTACCAGTTGCAAACCCTAGATTAAGAAAAGAGAAAATCATTCTAAAAGGGGATATACCAAGTCCGAAAAACCCTCCATCAGGGTGTACATTCCATACAAGATGTCCTTTTGCTAAGGATGTTTGTAAGAAAGAGAAGCCAAAAAGACAACAGCTTCAAGAAGAAAATCATTTTGCAGCTTGCCATTTGTTAGACCAATAAATCGAAGAGGTGATGGGTATGAAAGTTGGATTAAGTACTTATAGCTTAGTAAAGAAAATGCGAGCAGGAAACATGGATGTATTAGATGTTATTCAATGGGTTGCAGATAATGGTGGAGAGCACGTCGAACTGGTTCCTTATGAATTTACAGTTGTAGATAATCCGGAACTAGCTGATCAAATTAAAGAGAAGGCGCAACAACTAGGACTTGAATTATCAGCGTATTCCTTACCTGCAAATTTTGTTCAAGAGACGGATGAGGCATTTTATGCAGAGGTAGAACGGTTAAAGCAACATGTTGATATTGTGAATCGAATGGGCATTAAAATCATGCGACATGATGTTACAGCCTTTACGTTACCAAAAGAGGATATGACAATCCATTATTTTAATGAACACTTCGATAAACTTGTAAAAGGAAGCCAACTCCTTGCAGATTATGCAGCACAGTTTGGTATCACAACAACGATTGAAAATCATGGTTTTAATGTTCAAACGAGTGATCGCGTACAACAAGTTATTCACGCTGTAAATAGACCGAATTTTAAAACAACCTTAGATGTAGGGAATTTCCTATGTATAGATGAAGAACCTTTAGTAGGTGTAAAGAAAAATATCCCGTACGCTGCTACAGTGCATTTTAAAGATTTTTATACTAGACCTTATTTTGAAAATCCAGGAGCAGGCGAATGGTTTAGAACAGTAAATGATAATTACATTCGTGGTGCAATTGTAGGACACGGCGACATTAATATTCGTGAAATCATGAACATTGTTAAGTCTTCAGGATATGATGGTTATCTTACCATTGAATTTGAAGGCATGGAAGATTGCGAAGTTGGCTCGAAAATTGGGATGGATAATGTTAAACGATTATGGCATGAGGCAAATTGCTAAAAGATAAACCTCATCAAAAGGAGCTGGAATTATGTCGAAAATAAATGTTTGTGTAATAGGAACAGGTACAATTTCTGACCATCATTTTAAAGCGTATGCTAATAATCCAGATGTCACGATATATGGTGTATATGATTATGTGTATGAAAGAGCGCAGAAAAAAGCTGAACAATATGGTGCGAAAAAGGTATTTAAAAGTTTAGAAGAGTTATTTTCAGACACGAATGTTGACGCGGTCAGCATCTGTACTTGGAACAAAACCCATGCTGAAATTGCAATAGAAGCATTAAAACATGATTTACACATCTTAGTTGAGAAGCCTTTATGTATGACAGTAGAAGAAGCTTATGCGATTCAAGAAGAAGCCGATAAGCATAACAAGGTATTTCAGGTAGGATTTGTGAGAAGATTTGGTACGAATACAAAAGTATTAAAGTCCTTTATTGATGCTGGAAAGCTTGGGGATATCTATTATGCAAAGGCGACTTATACGAGACGCCTAGGAAACCCAGGAGGTTGGTTTGTAGATGTCAATAAGTCTGGTGGCGGCCCTTTAATTGATATCGGGGTGCACATCATCGATATTTGCTGGTATTTGATGGGCAGACCAAAAGTAAAATCAATCTCAGGCAATACGTATAACCAATTAGGGAATCGAAAAAACATAAAGAATCTAAGTTTTTATAAAACAGCGGATTATGATCAAACAGAAAATACTGTGGAAGATTTAGCAAATGCATTGATTACATTTGAAAATGGTGCCTCTTTATTAATTGATGTGTCGTATACATTACATGCCAAAGAGGATGAATTAGGCGTAAAACTATTTGGCACAAAAGGCGGGGCAGAATTAGAACCAGAACTAGTTATTATCAGCGAAGAAAACGATACAATTTTGAATATGCAACCTCAAATTGATCACTTAACTTTTGATTTTCAAAATGCTTTTCAAAATGAAATTAATTCATTTATCGAAAGCTGTGTAACAGGCGTAGTTTCACAAGCACCTGTTGAAGATGGAGTTGAAATTATGAAAATTCTAGAAGGCATTTATAAAGCGGCAGAAACAAAAAGTGAGGTGCGCTACTAATATGACATCAACATTACAACTATCCAATAAAATTGGTGTTATAGTGGATAGCTTTGGATTACCTCTTTATGAAGGTTTAAAAAAAGCGAAAGAAATTGGAGCGGACGGTGTTCAAATCTATGCAGTTTCGGGTGAAATGGCACCAGAGAATATGTCTACATCAGCTCGAACAGAATTAAGAAATTATTTAACATCAATAGATTTAGAGATATCCGCTTTATGCGGTGATTTAGGGGGGCACGGTTTTCAAAACAAACAAGACAATGCGCTCAAAGTCGAACAATCAAAAAGAATACTAGATATGGCAGTTGAACTTGGTACTAATATTGTCACAACACATATTGGTATCATTCCAGAGGATTCTAATAGTGAAATTTACTACGCATTACAGCAAGCATGTGAGGAGCTAGGACAATACGCGAAAAGTCTAGATGCTTACTTTGCTATTGAAACTGGACCTGAGAAAGCTGTTACTTTAAAGCAGTTTTTAGATAGTCTAAGTACCAATGGTGTATCAGTAAATTTTGATCCAGCCAATATGGTTATGGTAACAGGAGATAATCCAGTTGCAGGGGTGAAAATTCTACAAGACTATATTGTTCATACCCATGTGAAGGATGGCGTGCAGTTGAAAAAGACTGACCCAAGAGATGTCTATGGCTTTGTAGGGTACGGTGAAGGGGTTGATCATCGTAAAATTGCTGAAATGGTAGCTGCTGGAGAATATTTTAGGGAGCTTCCTTTAGGCCAAGGAAATGTTAATTTTGACAGCTATTTTAAAGCATTACAAGCGATTAACTATACAGGGTATTTAACTATTGAAAGAGAGGTTAAGAATGTCCCTGAAGTAGATATCTCTCAAGCTGTAGAATTTATCCGCAAATATAAGCAATAAAGTGATTTTTCTAGTAATTTCCATTACTATGAACATAAGGAATGTTTCTCACGAATTTTACTTAAGAACAGGGAAGTGTGTCTTATGGAAAAGCAAGACCAATTATTGATGAAAAAACAAAATAGATTATTAGTTTTAGAATTATTAAGAGCGATGTCACCAATTTCTCGCATACAACTTTCCAAAGTAACGAAAATGAGTCCAACTTCAATCACGCGAATTGTTCAAGAGCTACAAGAAGAAGGTTTTGTTCGGGAATCTCTTATTGAATCTACAAGCATCGGAAGAAAGCCAACATTGTTAGAATTATGTCCAGATGTCTTATATACAGTAGGTGTGGAACTAGATCGTCGAATAGTTAGAGTGGGCTTAGTCGATTTTCTAGGAGAGTTTGTGGACTTTAAAGTTTTCCAGAGAAAATCACAAGAGAGTTATAGAGAGACATTAAATAATATCCATGAAAAAACTTTACAAATCATTAATGAAAACCAAATAGAGATGAAAAAAGTGATCGGTTTAGGGGTAGGATTACCAGGTTCTATTGATTATGAAAAAGGCATCGTTAAAATTTCTGAGCAACTGCAGTGGGAAAATATCCCACTGGCAGAAGATTTAAAGGAGTTAACGAATCATAATATCATCATTGATAACGAGCTTAAGATGAAAATAATAGCTGAAAATACAATAGGGCAATCAATAGACTCTGATAATTGTATTTTACTAGGCATTGGATCAGGCATAGGTGCAGCCATATTACTTCATGGTGAAGTACACCGTGGCACTTCTAATAATGCTGGAGAAATTGGTCATACAGTGATCGATCCTAATGGCGTAATATGCCATTGTGGAAAAGTAGGTTGCTTATCAACGTATATTTCTGAAAGTGCCATTATTGCTGATGCCAATAAAGTAAAACCAATCAATTCTATAGAAGAAGTGTATGATGCCTATCGTTCAAAGGAGACATGGGCATGTAATATAATGGACCGGGTAACTACGTATATAGCGCTTGCTGTTAGTAATATGGCTTGTTTGTATGAACCAGAGTATATCATTTTAAGTGGGCATTTGATTGATGAGCTACCGGGGATAGGCAAATTTATAGAAGAAAAATGTGACCGTTATATATGGCAGTCCATTCGTCAAAATCTTAAAATTGTATACTCAAAGCTTGGTAGTGAAGGAGTTGTAAGGGGAGCTGCTATACAAGCTCAAAAGGTCTTACTCGATTTATAAGTTTAAGAATATCTTTGTAAGGTGGATGATTGCTAATGACTTATGATATTTTGATAAAAGAATATCGAGCAAATATGCTTGAAAATACTCATACAGGTATAATTTGCGGCGTAAATGACCAGCAACAAACTGAGTTTCATATCGGTGATACAGAGCAATATGTTTTCTTACGTTCGGCAGCTAAACCGATACAAGCAATTCCTGTATTTATGACGAATATTATCGAAAAGAATCAATTGACTGAACAAGAAAGTGCTTTGTTTATGGCCTCTCATCGAGGAGAATCTTATCAAGTAGATGCATTAAAGAGTATGCTGTCAAAACTACCTGTAAAAGAAGAGGAGCTTTATTGTGCTCCTTCTTATCCATTAAATAAAAGTCCACAACAGCAAGTCATTAGAGAAGGTAAAGAAAAGCGTAAATTATATCACAATTGTGCGGGCAAACATATGGGCTTTATCACGGTTTGTCGAGAATTAGGTTACTCTGTAGATGACTATTGGAAGCCAGATCATCCTCTACAACAACAAATTCTACATATACTTGCCAAACTATCTGATATGGCAGTTGATCAAATTAAAATTGGTATTGATGGTTGTGGAGTTCCGGTATTTGCAATTCCACTTAAAAATATTGCCATTTGTTTTCTCAAATTAGGTTGTCCCGATCTGATTGAGGATATCGAAATAAGAAAAGCGGTAGTTAAACTAACTGCAGCTATGAATCGACATTATAATATGATTGCATCAGAAAACTTCATATGTAGCACGCTATTGAAAAGTTCAAATATTGTAGCAAAAGGAGGAGCACAAGGTGTTTATTGCTTCGCTTTAAAAGAAGAAAGAATCGCTATTGCGCTAAAGGTGATGAATGGTTCAGAAGATGTGTGGCCGAATATAATTGCTTCGATTTTAGAGCAGATAAATTATAAAGATAAGAACATGATCCAGTACTTAAAAGAATTACGACCACCTTTCATTAAGAATGATGCAGGGGATAATGTAGGCCATATCGAAGATGCATTTGTAGTAAATCAATTCAAATTTATATAACTGTTAAATAAAAAAGCGATAGGAGACCACATCTCATATCGCTTTTAGTCATGTTATTTTCTTGTTTTCCATTCTGCAACGATAAAGAAGATAATGAAGAAGGCAAAAGCGATGACAAAAAACCATCCCGGTAAGCTACCAAAGGACATGAGGACACCTCCATGTGCTAAAAGTACAAATAATATAGTATTAGCATACCACAAAACGGCTGAATATCATTTCGCAGCAGTCCATCCATGATTTTAGCTGATGTTAAATTTTATCATCGATTAAATATAAAAAGGTAGAGTTATAGAATCAACTCTACCTTTCTTGTAACATTTCTATTACTATACTAAACAAGTACCATCTAATTTAACTTAGCAAACGATACTAAATCGCCTTTATCGCAAGATTGAAAGCCTTGTTTTTCATAAAAATGTCTTACATCAGGAGCTTCTTCAGTTAATAGTACTTTTTGACGAACACTTTCATATCTTTTAATAACATCTTGTATTAATTGAGAAGCAATTCCTTTGTTTTGATACTCATTTAACACAAGTATGTCCTGGATATAAATTATCGTTAAACCATCACCAACTATACGAATTAACCCCACTAAGTTGTTATCTTCCCAAGCAGATACGACCTCTAAAGATTGAAGTAATGCTTGTTGAAGCAATGCTATATCGTTTGTATAAGCAGTCCAACCAACATCGTTATATAAATTTTTTAATTGTTCACTATCGATAGTTTTACTATTTTTAAATGTTAATTCCATTTATTATCCTCCTCAAAATTTTAGTTTGAAGAGTCACTTCTTAATTTATCCACTGTCTTATACCTCCTTTCAAATGAATAGACTTTCAATAATTAGTTAATCATTATATCTCGTTACATTAAATATTTTCCATATTAAGTTATTATATCATAATTTTTTGAATTATCAAATATAAATTGTGATACCATCAATATAGGGATAGAAGGTAATATAGTTCTGTTATTCATATTCTAAAACTATGATTTTCCTTTCGCACTATAAATTCCATAAGCAGTAACTCCAAATAAATAGCCTATTCCAGTTCCTAAACTAACTGTAAATACTAGAAAGCTTGGTTTGAAAAATATGCCAAGAATTATACCGATAGCACAACCAAAAATCATTCACAGTGGTATTAAACTATCTATTAAATCTTGAGCGTCTTTTGACTTTTTCATACCTAATATTCCTTTCTATGTTACTTTATTTAAGGTTGAATTTTATTGATATTGTGGGCAATATGAAGGGTAAAATAATGCTAGTAAGCAAAGCTATGTATAACAATTTGCTTTCCTTCTAAATGTTTTTTCAATTATAATCCATTTTAACATAAAATATCTTTAGATGGTTTTAATTACAATTAGTTAGTTGTGGAAAAATGGTAAATTTTAGTGAATAAGAAAAGCTTTAACTAATAAAAATCGTTAAGATTGGTTTGTGGTTAAAAATAACTTTATTATTCAGATACAATTTCTCAAAAAAATATGCGCATTTCTCGCACATTCCAGTGAAAATCGTTTAAAATAGGAGAATGTAATCTATTTACGTATTGATAAAGGATTTTCTAATAAGAGAGGTTGTTTATACCATGTTACATTTAAAATGGAAAGACGCACCAACGTTGAAAACAGTTACTTGTAAACAAACAGATGCAAAGAAATACCTTGTATCAAATGTACTAACAGTTGGGAAAGAATATGAAGTGAAAAATGAAACAGAAGAATTCATTTTTGTTATCGATAATTCAGGACATATTGGTGGCTTTTACAAAGAGTACTTCGAATAAGTAGTATTAAACAAAAACGGCTTCCGCAAAAAAATGCGAAAGTCGTTTTTTATCATATGTAAGCTCAATAAGGAGGAACTATACATGCATGATTTAGTTGGAAAAGTTAAGAATGAGCGTCTTGCTCGTGTATATAACGAAGAACAGGCATTACTTATAGGAAATGGTGGCTATATTTCACCAGACCCGACTTTGTGGCAAGATGTTTTGATCAGTGTTGCTTTGCAAAAGCCAGTTCTATTAAAAGGGCCAGCGGGTTCAGGTAAAACCAAGTTAGCTGAATCGGTGTCTGCTTATTTTGGACAGCCTATGCATAGTATCAACTGCTCAGTTGATTTAGATGCTGAAAGCTTACTTGGCTTTAAGACAATCGTGCAAAAGGATGGAGAAACAGTTATTGAGTTTGTGGAAGGTCCTGTTGTCAAAGCGATGAAGGAAGGGCACTTACTGTATATTGATGAAATCAATATGGCAAAGGCGGAGACATTGCCGATTTTACATAGTGTTCTTGATTATCGACGTATGTTAACAAATCCGTTTACGGGAGAAGTGATTCAAGCGCATCCACATTTTAATGTATTATCGGCTATCAACGAAGGGTATATAGGAACAGCTCCGATGAATGAGGCACTGAAGAACCGTTTTATTTCCTACAGCATTCCATACTTGGCTGGTGAGCAACTGAAGAATTTATGGGAAAGTGCTTTCCCGAATGCACCACAAAGTTTGAAAAACGTGATGTACAATTTAGCGGAGGATTTGAAGGGGCAAGTACAAAATGGCTTACTAAGTGAAGAAGCAGCATCTATCCGTAGTTTAATGGACGCTACTGAATTAGCCCAATATATTGAGCCACTACGTGCAATTCGCTATGCTGTTGCAGAGAAATTGGATGACATTGGTGAACGTGAGCTCGTGATGGAATTAGCTAAAACGTGGGTGAAGTGAGGTTGATCGCATGTCACAGATGAATCGCTTTATTCAATTTAATAA
Source organism: Viridibacillus sp. NPDC093762 (assembly GCF_050279675.1). Lineage (NCBI taxonomy): Bacteria > Bacillati > Bacillota > Bacilli > Caryophanales > Caryophanaceae > Viridibacillus > Viridibacillus sp. NPDC093762. The sequence continues at coordinate 114,096 of NZ_JBNNUK010000011.1, forward strand.
TGAACAGATTAATGCACGCCAGATGCTTCATTATGAGCAATTAACGCGAGCTCTATCTCATGCACCATACTTATCTTTAACCGAGAGACAAGTGTTAGAATTACGTCCAAAAGAGCAAGCACTGTCAATGAGTGTTTTTTGGCGTCATCGTGAGAAAGAAATCATGCATGCAGGACGATTATCTGACATCTATTTGCTAGCAGCTGGCTTTTGGCGCTATTTTTCAGTGCAGCCTTTTTTAGAATTACTTGAGGATTTACTCGGAGAACCTAATGCCCATTTATTTGAGCAACTTGTTTTAATGGCAGAAGAATTTCGTTTGATGGATGCGGTTGAGAAGGAACGCCCAGGTACTGGTGAGGCATTTAACGTAAGACGTAGAGTGTATTTGGAATTTCATAAGCAGCAACTTCAAGTTAATTTACAAAAGGGCTTTTTAGCAGATGCTACTTTGAATTATTTATTCGTCATGGCACATGAAGGCTCTATGCAATTAGATACATCTAGTATGCCTGACTTTTTTGACCCATTACAATTCACTTGGCAGTCTCTTTATGACGCTCGTTCAACTGAAGATAGCATTACGGTAGTTTATCGTGTTATGGCAATGATTGCAGAACATATGGACAAGGACTTAATGCACACTTACTATGCTGTTATGGATTCTTTAGCAGAAGCAGCGAAGTTCAATGAACATAAAGGCGTTACAGAGCAAGAACAAGGTAACAAAGAAGAGGCAAAAGAAACGATTGAAGAGCTATTCCGCACTTGGCACCGCGAGTCACAGTCTGATGAGGGCGTCCATATGCGTTATGAACTAGAGCATGGGAATGAAGGAAAGGCAATGTCAACAGAAGCAGAAGAGGGTCGAGAAGGAGCAGAGATTTCCGAAGTCGGTATTGGCGGAGCACAAGAACAAAAGGATTCTGTTCAACAAGATGATACTGACGATGTAAAAAAATTGCCTCCTGAGAAAAAGCAAGCAGGTAAATATTTTGGTGAAGAACATCGTAATGTCATCTATGAAGAGAAACGAATTGAAACGGTACGAGAAGCTGGTTCAATGGATGAATTAGTCACTTGGCGTACTACGCAAGAGCCTTATGTAAAGGCATTAATGGCTGAATTTAGAAAGCGTATGGCTCAAAAGGAAATTGCTAGACGTGACCATTTAACAAAAGGTCGACTTTCCTCCAAACTAACAACCTTTTTAATCGATGAAAGACCAAAACCATTTTATAAGAAAAATGCACCAGCGAAGCCACTAGATGCAGTGTTTGGTTTATTAGTTGATGGCTCGGCTTCTATGATTGATAAAATGGACGAAACAAAGCAAGCGGTTCTGCTTTTTCATGATGTTTTGCGTAAAATGGGCATAACACATGAAATCGTCTCTTTTTACGAAGATGCCTACGAAGCAACAGAAGAAAAACAGCCAAATACATTTGAATGGGTGCATAAATTAGAGGACGGTGCAAAGGATAGCGGCTCTGCCATTATGGCATTAGAAGCGCATGAAGATAATCGCGATGGCTTTGCAATTCGCTGGATGCTGAAGCGATTAGCAGCTCGTGATGAAAAACATCGATTTCTACTTGTTTTCTCAGACGGGGAACCCTCAGCATTTGGCTATGCGCAAAACGGCATAGTTGATACAGCAGAAGCGGTAATGGATGCAGAGAAGAAGGGCATTCATGTCATGCATTTATTCTTGAATACTGATATGCCAAGTGAGGAGCAGTTGCAGTTATTCAGAATGATTTATGGACCTCAATCTGTTGCAGCAGATAGTGTGGAGAAGTTTACGGATGTGACATTGAGGTTGTTGAGGAAGATGATTGGACTTGTTATTCAGTCTGGATAATGAATGTTAAATGAAAAAAATGCATTGTTTAAATAGCAAAGTATATAAAAGGATGAACAAGATGACTTGTAATTGTAATTCACAGATTTCTAACAATTTGATTGTAGAGGCGGATTTTACAGATCCAATTTGGTGTGGAAAATGTCGTGCTAATTTTGAGATTGAAGAGTTTGATTTATCGATAAATTTACTTGATGGATTCTCTAGTTGGTCAGAAAATTATGGAGAATGGATAGATTGGGATACTGACAAGAGATTACCTAATGCTGATGAATTAATCGCTAAATTTAACAAAGAGGGCTTAAGACTAACAGAACAGTTTCGGGATGAGTTAGGAGAAAGCTATACAATTACATTTTCTCCATTTAAGTAAAACATATTAAGCGTATAGTCGACAGTAAGCTTAAGGTTATCAGGAAAAATTCAATTCAAACTCGTATTTTCCCTATATACGAAAAAAAAGCATAATTATTTTCTATTTACTCAATTAATCTTTATGCTAAATATGTAGTGAGGTGAGTGAGTTGAAGGCAACAGAGCAGAGAACATTGCAAAATGGACTAAGGATGCTGGAGTTATTAAAACAGCATCCAAAATTGAAAGCGACTGAAATTGGGGATGCACTTGGATTAAGTTCAACATCAACTTATCGGATTTTAGCAATTTTACAAGAATACAAGTTGATCACGAGAGATAAGGCATATTTCTATGTGAATAATGCATTTTTTCAAACGGTCATTGTGAACCCTAAAAAGATTCCTTGGTACGAATTAAAAACGCCATTTGAGGTCGTAAAAGAAATACAAGAGAATGTCTATCTTGCAGTGATTGAAGATGAGCAACTTGTTACGAAACGAATTGTCAATAGAGAGGGTATTGAGATTGACGTGCAGTCAAGGAAGAGAAAATCTAAAGTGCATCATTCTGCCATTGGAAAAGTACTATTGGCTTTTTCATCCGATGAAGATCAAAAAGCCTTAATTAATAACATCGACTTTACGCCAATGACTGCTCAGACTTTTCAGGAAAAGGATCTATTTTTAAGACATATTCAAGAGATTAACAAACGTGGTTATGCTATAGATGATGAGGAAACTGAAATTGGTATGCGCTGTATCGCAGCACCGATTTTGATCAATCATGAAGTAGTAGCGGCCTTTGCAATCTCAGGTTCAACTGAGAATATATCACGTCGAAAATTTAATCAGCTATCAAAAAAAATCATTAGTTACAGTCACCTAGTTGCTGAGGAACTCATTCACTTATCACGCTAAATGTAAAAGGAGGAACCTTGGATGAACTATACGTCAATTAAAAAACAGGATATTTCCATTTCAACAATTGGTTTAGGCGCGAATGCGGTCGGTGGTCATAACTTGTTCGAAAATTTAAATGAAGAAGATGGAAAAGAATTAGTGAAAGTAGCATTAAACAATGGGGTTACACTCATTGATACGGCAGATATATATGGTCCTGGTCGTTCAGAAGAATTAGTTGGAGAAGTACTTCAAAGTTTCCCACGTGAGCAATACATATTAGCTACAAAGGGTGCGAGAATGCAGAATGAGCAGGGAGAAATAGTCTCAAATAACGCACCTGACTATTTACGAAGTGCGTGTGAGGCTAGTTTAAAACGTTTAGGTTTAGACTATATTGATATTTACTATATCCATTTCCCAGAACAAGGTGCTTCACTTGAGTTAGCAGTAACTGAATTGGTGAAATTGAAACAAGAGGGAAAAATTAGGGTAATTGGTATTTCCAATGTAACGCTTGAGCAGTTAAAAGAAGCTAATAGTGCAGGGAATATTGATGTTGTCCAGTTGGAATACAATATGCTAAACCGTGCTATTGAAGAAGATATTTTACCATATTGCATCGAGCAACAAATTGCTGTTGTTGCATATGGACCTCTTGCTTTTGGTATTCTTGGAGGGAAATATACAAAAGATTTGAAATTAGATAGTTGTGACTGGCGAAATCGTGTAGAACTTTTTAAAGCTGGAAATTTTGAAGCTAATTTAACAAAAGTTGAAAGATTAAAAGAAATAGCCTTGAAGAAAGATACGACAGTTGGTAATTTAGCAATTGCGTGGTTACTAGCACAAAAAGGAATAACAGCAGTTATCCCTGGTGGGAAAAAAACAAATCAATTATTAGAAAACTTAAAAGCAAGTGAGATCAAACTTACAGCCGAAGATTTAGCTAGTATTGAAGAGATTATATAAGATAAACATGTATGGCATCAGAGCTACCCCGTGTTCAGTTTCATTAATCATGTTAGTGGGATTTTTTATGTTATAAAGTATTTTTTACCTTAGGCTTATCTATAGCTACTGACTTTTATTCGAAAGGTGTTTTCTCAAGAAGAGGAATAATAGTTATAACCGGATTGCGGATTTAAAGGACATTTTTAACAGTATGGAACTTATGGCTGAACACGTTGCAACCGTAACCAAAATAGAAATGTAGCATTCATGCAGGAAGTTATTTAGGAAACAAGAAATCATGTGATTGCATTTTGGAATTGGCAACAACAAAACTATTTTGTAAAGTAATTTTGTTGGGAATTAAAATTAGTAGGTGAGTTAAATTGAAAAAAAAATTATGTATTATTGTTTGTTAGCTTTATTGTACTTGTAATGGTAACAATATTTTCTAGAGGTAGAGAAAATATTATATTGGATGAATTAAGTACATTTATTACGATAATTTCTATGTTTGTAGGGGTTATAGCTCCGTTAAGATGAGAATATTATCCTTAAATATCTATTTTGTTTACATTTTTGGAATATGATCCGTATTTTAAATTTATATTTTCAGATGTATAACAAAAGCTTGAAAAGTTGAGAAGGCAGAAATTGAGGATGTTCAGTGGGCGCTCTCCGAGTATGGCGAGTGCTCGAGATCGGTTTATATTTAACTTAGGTGGCGTTTGCCGATTCCATCGTCAGTCGAAAACATGCGGTTTTTCTCCAGTTCAAAAACAAGAAAGGGTCTGACTATACAAGCATAGCACTTGTGCAGCCAGACCCTTTCTAAACATATAGACCGTCCCTATTTTTGAAAAAAAGGTACATCCAAAAAACTTTTAGATCGCTTTTGAGCCCTTTCAAACCATCAGTTTGGAAGGGCTCAAAAGCATGAAGATCATTCGCACGTGTCCACTCCTTAAATTCCCACTCCAAGATCAGCAAAGAACGCTAACCTTTTCGCTCCGATTTATCGTGGTCGCTTACCTCTAATCTTTCTTAAAAACTATGTCCATTTTTCTATACACATAACTTGGTATATTTTTTAATCTTGCGACAAGTAAATCCATTTTGTTTCATCAAATTTTTCAATGATATAATTTGAACTAATAGTTTGTAACATTTTATTGAAAAATTCTACACTATCATCATTATCATATAAATCTTCCTGAACATATTCTTTAATAATAAAATTTGTTAAATGTGTATTATTCACAAAATCTGAAAAATACAATCTCAAAGCAATTGAATCCTCTTCTGTAAAAGTTTCATCGTTAATTAATGAAATTTTAAAAACATTTAAAATTTCATTAATATCTTCTTCATCCATATAACATAAAGGATCCATCTTTTTATCTTCTTCTGTAAAAGGATTTCTAGTATCTTCAATTACCACATAAGCTAAAATACTCCCATTTTTAAATACACGAAAAATTTCTAAATCTCTCAATTTCAAAACTCTATTAAGTGAAATCATTTTTTCCTCCTATCCAAACACTAAACTAGGATGTTTCACTAGCGTACTTATTGTTACACCTATCATTGTAGCAATAGTAGTTAAATATACCACAGGAGATAGTAATATAGTTGTCCAAGATATTTTATTTAATTCAGCACGTTCTTTATCTATTTATTTTTGTTTTTCTACGCCTTTTTTATAATCTGAAGTCGCTTTTACATTTTTTTGTACAGCTTTGGAACACCTTCTGAAGTTAAAGTTTTACCATGACTTTTGCCTTCAGGAATTCTTTCAGCCCCTTGTACTTTACCTTTATACAAATTCCTCACCAAAAGTCGAGTATGACATTTGGTTAAAGAGTGTATAGATTTAAGAATGCAATTTGATTGGAGTGGAGGCTGTGCGACTCCTAGGGGATTAGCGTTCTAGATGAGACCCTGGGGCGAGAATAGCGAGTGAAGCGGCTCATCAGACGCCCCCTGGAAAGCGCATAGCCGGAACGGAAATCAACTAGATCTTTATTAGAATGGAGATTTATCCTTTTTTCACAAATAATCCATATTAAGGTATAATTACTTGTGTGAACATATGTAAAAGCTAGGAGCGAGAAGAGCATGGAATCTAATATTTTGCTAGTTGAAGATGATATATCTATTCAAGAAATGGTCGAAAGCTATTTAACAAAAGAGGGGTTTGTTGTAGCGACGGCTTCTGATGGAGAAGATGGACTGGCGAAGTTTATGCGAGGTTCATTTGATTTAGTCATTCTTGATATTATGATGCCGAAGATAGATGGTTTAGAAGTTGTGAGATTGATTCGCGAAAAAAGTGCTGTTCCAATCTTAATGATGTCTGCTAAGGATACAGATGTTGATAAGGCGATTGGCTTAGGCCTTGGAGCAGATGATTACATTTGTAAACCCTTTTCAATGATTGAGTTGTCTGCAAGAGTAAAGGCAGGGATTCGTCGTTCGACAAAATATTCAGTTCCTCCAAAGGTAGATGAAAAAATTATACAAATTGGTGACTTGAAAATAGATACAATCAATTTTACAGCTTGGAAGAAAGGTGAAGTCATTAAACTCACATCTAAAGAATTTGAGTTATTAAAGTTATTTGCAAAAAATCGTAATCGTGTATTTTCAAAAGCTCAGATTTATAATCTCATTTGGAATGAAGAATATTATGGTGATGAAAATGTTATAAATGTTCATATGAGAAGGCTGCGAGAGAAGATAGAGAACGATCCATCAAACCCAGTATATATTAAAACGTTGTGGGGAATCGGATATAAATTGGAAGTGATGTAAAATGGAGTTTTTTTTAATATTGATCATTGTCATATTAATAGGTTTTATCTTTTTTCAATATAATATGCAGAAAAATAAAGATGAGGATTTACGATACATATATGAGAAGCTACAGAATATTTTAGAAAAGCAAACAGCTGAAAAGTTATTAGTTGTGACAGATAATAAAGAACTGCAAAAGTTATTAGTAGCTATTAATCATTTATTAGTAGTAAAGCAAACAACAAATGCAGATCAAGCAAAGGTAGAAATATCAATGCGTAAAATGCTCTCTAATATATCACATGATTTGAAAACACCGCTTACGGTTGTTCTTGGCTATGTAGAGATGTTACATACAGATCCAACAATGACCGAGAATGAACGACAAGTTTTATTAAAAAAGGTGCATGTAAAAACGATTGAGGTAATGGAACTAATTCAAAAGTTCTTTGATCTATCGAAACTGGAGTCAGGAGATAAGGAAATTGAGTTAACGAGAGTTAATATGAACGAAGTATGTCAGGAAAATATTTTATCGTTCTATGATTTACTTATGGCGAAAGGCTTTTCGGTTGAAATTGATATTCCGAATGAACAACTATATGCACATGGAAATACAGATGTGTTAAGTAGAATTTTAAATAATTTAATATCAAATGCAATTACGTATGGCGATGATGGAAAAACACTCGGAATGACTTTAAGAAACGATGACAAGATAGTGTACATTGATATTTGGGATAAAGGAAAAGGGATTTCTGAGTCACATATTGATAAGGTATTTGAGCGTATGTACACATTAGAAGATTCAAGAAATCGTAAATATCAAGGTAGTGGGCTTGGATTGACGATTACGAAGCGTCTAGTGGAAGCTTTAGATGGGGAGATTCATCTCTCAAGTAAACCATATGATAAAACAGTATTTACAATTATGCTGAAAAGAATGGAATATTAGCTTGTAGAACGATTCTACAAGCTTTTTGTTTTGTTCCTGGCAGTATCAACGATGTCCATCTCAAGAAGAAACAATTCACATCACAGGTAGATCAATATTGTTTTCATGTTTATTTAGTATCTACATACGATTTTCTGTGAGCTTAAGGAATTTGTAAGAATCGATTAAGAAAAAAGAGATGTTCGTTCCGTACAATAAAAATAGACGGTGAAAGGGGAAAAAATAAAATGTCATATATATTAAAAACAAACCAACTAACAAAAGTATTTGAAGGAAAAGAGGTTGTTTCCGGGGTCAATATGCATGTAAAGCAAGGTGAAATATACGGATTTTTGGGTCCAAACGGGGCCGGTAAAACTACGATTATGAAAATGATTACAAATTTAATAAAACCGACGAGCGGAGATATTGAAATTTTTGGTCAAAAGTTAACGAATACATCATATGAAGTCCTTAAAAGAATGGGGACGATTATTGAATATCCTATTTTTTATGAGAAGCTAACTGCGCGGGAAAACCTTTACTTACATTGTGAATACATGGGCTATTATGACAAGAAGTCGATTGATCATGCTTTAGATCTTGTGAAGTTAAATAATGTAGATGACAAAAAGGTGAAAGATTTTTCTCTTGGAATGAAACAAAGATTAGGAATAGCCAGAGCGATTACGACGAAACCAGAACTGTTAATTTTAGATGAACCTATCAATGGCTTAGACCCAATCGGTATTAAAGAATTGCGAGAGTTATTTAAAATGCTTTGCAAAGAATATGGCATTACTTTATTAGTTTCTAGCCACATATTAGCTGAAATGGAACAAATGGCAGACACTATTGGGGTCATTCAAAATGGAAAATTGATTAAAGAAGTTTCTATGAAGAGTATCAATGGAGAACAGACAGATTATATTGAGGTAAAGGTTCAAAATATAAAAAAAGCTGCTTTCATTTTAGATAATCAGCTAGGTATAAAAAATTATAAAATCATGAGTGAACAAACAATTCGCATATATGAAGTGACTGCTACACAGCAAGACATTTCAAAGGCCCTTATTATGAATGATATTGAGATTGAAAGCATCAACAAAAAGCATAGCTCTTTGGAAGAATATTTCATGAATTTAATGAACGGAGAGGGGATTCATGCTTAAATTAAATGCAATTAGACCTTGTGAAAAATAAATTTGGCTGGTATTTCAAAGGAGCAATTATAGCAAACATCCTCATGATAGCCTTACTTTGGTTTGTAATGTATATATCACAAATTGAAGGTGACTTAATTGCTACAACACATCTAGACTTTTTCGTAATGATTGGTGCAATGGTCAGAGCTACATATCGATTCGAAATATTGAGATAGAGGATGCAATTTAATTTTAAAAGAGGTATTTAAAGAACGTTGCAGGATAGAAAAAATAGTATTTCTTAAATCTTTCTTGGAGGTAATCAACATGTTTAAACTTATGAAACTGGAATGGAAAAAAAATCAGTTATCCAGTTATTTTAAAGGGTTAGTATTTTGTATATTGGGGATTTTAGCTGCTGTTTGTTTAATGGCGTGGGGATCTAAAGTTGAGGATGATCTTATGTTTCGAGATTATACCGAATTCATGTCTTTAACGAATATTTTCATTAGAATCGTATTTATCATTTTTTCGAGTGTCATTTTATCACGATTAGTAATTGATGAATATAGGAATAAAACGATTCAATTATTGTTTAGCTACCCGCTGAAACGAAAAAAATTAATGCAAGCTAAGTTATCAATTGTCTTTGGGTTTTGTTTTTTTAGTATTATTATCGCTACTTTTATCATTAGTGTGATAATTTATTTTTTAAATCCAATGTTAGAATTCTTTGCAACACCAATGAGTTTGAGTGAAATAGTTGCAATAGTTCCAACAACTTTTATTAGTGCTTTTATGACTGCTGGAGTAAGCCTGATTCCTCTGTACTTTGGAATGAGAAAAAAATCAACTGCTACAACCATTACCTCGGCCGTAATAATTAGCTTCTTAATAAATGGAAATGTATCAAGTGGTGGAACTCAGGTTAGTCTTATACAATTCATTGTTGTTCCAATTACACTATGTCTTCTAGGCCTTTTAATCGGCTATCTCTCTTATCATAAAGTTGAAAAAATAGATTTGGTTTAAAAGGAATGAGGAAAAGAAATGAAAAAATTCATAATAACATCCATTATGTTAATCGCTATTTTTGGATTTCTCTTAAGTGTCATGCATAAAAGAGGGGATAAATTTCAGGAAGAAAAATCATATGATATGGAGGGCATAAAAGAAGTAGTTATTAACAATGAATCTTGGAATCTTGAGTTGGAAAACAGTGAATCAAACAAACTAACTGTCACAGTCGAAGGTAAACAGAAAGACAAAAAGAATAATCCTGTCTCAATCAAAAACAAAGGCAAGAGGATAATAATTAGTCAGCAAGATGAAGATGGTGGGTTTACTGATAACTTTAGCTTTGGAAAAAAAGGAATTATTCATATTTCAATCCCACAGAACGCTTTAGATACGCTTACAGTAAATAATAGCTATGGTGATATAAAAATGAATGATATTAAAAGTAAAAACGTAATAATTTCAAACGACTCAGGTACGGCAAAAATTGAAGGACTGTCAGCCGAGGAAGGTAGATTTACGTCAAAAGATGGTGAACTAAGTTTGAAAGAAAGTTCGTTAAAAAATTTAACATCAGCTTCTACTTCTGGAGATAACTATCTAATGAATGTGAATAGCCCTAATATGAATATTACTTCAGAAGATGGTGAAGTGTCAGTGAAAGATGCAGTAGAAGGAAAGACATTACTCGTAGAAACAAAGTCAGGAGATATTACTGTGGCCTATAAAGAAATTCCGACCTCTTTGAAACTTACCGCAAATAGTAATTCATCTGATATAACACTAAATTTAGATAGTTTGAAATTAGACACGGATACTGAAAAATCAAAAGTAGGCACAATTGGTGACGGGTTTAATCAAATGGAGCTCTTAAGTGAGAATGGCACGATCAATGTAAAATAAATAGAAAACGACATTATATTAAATGAACTATTGAAGCTATCCTCTATAAAACACTAAATATTAGTTGAAAAGTAGACTAAAAGCTGTGTCAGCTCTTAGTTTATTTTTTTTGTAATCATTAGTTAAGGTAATAACGATGAATAGTTTTATGAATTAGGTGAGTAAAAAACTTTATCTAATTGACAATAATCTACCAGTCATGTAATGTTTAAGTTGGTTTAGAAAATTACGAATTTTTTTGATTTAAAGAGAATGAATTGATGTTATCATAGCGTATTTTTAACAAAATAATCCTCATATGAGGTTACTATTCTATTGTTAATCGTATATTTTTCTTTCTACATTTAAGAAACTTTGGTCCAATCTTATTAGGTCATAGACTTATTGAGATATATGAATAATTTTGAGGAGAGTGATTCATTTGTCATTGTCGATTCAAGAATTGTTAGAGAACAAGGGGATTCAAGTAAAGAAAGACCATTTTGAAAGTTTGCAAGAGAAATGGGAAGGTATACAAGCGCTAAGAGGGAACTTAGAGGGAGCCAATATTGATGATGCTGATATTAGTCTGAAGAATATTCCTGGAGGTGACCACATTGATGAATGATTTAATTTTGAAGTCAGTTGATGAACTTGCACCGTTAATTAAAAATAAAACATTATCGCCAGTTGAGCTAACAAAAGCTGTCCTAGATCACGCTGAAAAAAGTCAGGACAAGATTAACTCATATATGTCTTTTTATAGAGAAGAAGCAGTAGAAGCTGCTAAAAAAGCGGAACAGGATATTATGCAAGGTAATTATCGTGGGATGTATCATGGTATGCCAATTGCACTTAAAGATAATTTGTTTTTTAAAGATAAAATAACAACAATGTCTTCAAAAATTCATAAGGATTTTGTTTCTGATTACGACGCTACAGTAGTTAGAAAATTAAGAGATGCAGGTGTTATTTTTACTGGGAAACTCAGCATGCACGAATATGCATGGGGGATAACAAATAATAATCCACACTATGGTCCAGTAAGAAATCCTTGGAATTTAAATAAAATCCCTGGGGGTTCAAGTGGTGGTTCAGGAGCTGCTGTAGCAGTAGGTGCTAGTATTGCGTCGTTAGGGACTGATACTGCGGGGTCTATTCGTATTCCTTCATCTGCATGTGGTATTGTAGGTCTTAAGCCAACACATGGTCGGGTTAGTAAGTATGGATGTTATCCACTTGCTTGGTCTCTGGATCATATTGGACCAATGACGAAAACAGTTAAAGATGCAGCAGGGATGTTAGAAATTATTTCTGGCTATGACAGAAATGATCCTACTTCTGTAAATGTCTCTATTGATAACTATATAGGACAAGTTACAGGTGAGGTGAAGGATTTAGTAATTGGAGTTAATGAAGATTACTTCTTTAATCAAGTAGATGATGATATTAATAAACTTGTTCGTGCAAGTATTCAAAAACTAGTAGATCAAGGAGCTAAAGTAGAAACGGTTAAAATTCCAACACTTCAACATTCTGAATGGGCTGAATTAGTCACTTCTTTATCAGAAGCTTCTGCTATACATCACTCAGATTTAATGAACCGACCAGATGATTTTGGTGATGATATTCGATTCTTATTTGAATTAGGAGAGCTTCCTTCGGCTGTTGATTATTTACAAGCACAGCAAGTTAGAAGACAGTTAAAACATGAATTTAACGAAGTATTTGAAAAGGTTGATGTATTAATATCACCAACACTGCCAGTTATAGCGCCAACTATTGGCGAAAATTTTGCAGACTTGAATGGAGAAAAAGTAGATTTAATAGATAATATTATTCGTTTTACTGGTCCAGGTAATTTAACTGGTTTACCTGCATTATCAGTACCTTGTGGTTTTAAAGGAGATATGCCAGTAGGAATACAAATCATGGGACCAGCTTTCAGTGAAGGTAGAGTATTAAATGTGGGCTACGCAATTGAGCAAACACAACCTTTAAAGGGAAGAAAACCGCTTATTTTTACTAACGTATAATGCAAAATACAAATTGAATTTTAATAATAAATAGAAAAAGCAGGAGCATTTTAGCTTCTGCTTTTATTTGTATGTTTTATGAGGTTAGTTGCTGATTATATCAAGAAAGGTCATAGAAAAGGGCTTAATAACACAAATGATTTTAATTATTATCTTGATACATAGTTAAAATTTCTTTAGCTTTTAATCGTAAGCCATCTATTAATTCCTTTGGTTCTAATACTCGCGCATCTTTTCCAAGTCTAAAAAATAGCGGGGTAATAAAAGATATTTCACCTTGGTCAATGTCAGAATCGATATATCCAGTGCCATCTTCTTTTGTTTCTACAAGTCCTTCAAAACTAGGCACACTTTTACATTGACGTACACCCTCTATAGATAAAAGAACATGCAATTTAACTGGTCTTTTTACTTCATATGAGTGAAACCATTCTTCTAAATTCATGAACTCAACTTCATTATCTTCAGTGGATAAAATTGAAAGTAGGCGATCTACACGATGCAGCAAAATTTTCTGCTTACTAAAATCATATGCAGGCATATACCATAGTCCGTCATGAGCATATACACCGATAGGGCGAATATGTTTGCCTTTCATGCCTGACTTAGACTCATATTGAATATGTAAGCTTCTATTTTCTATAGAAGCTTCTAATACATCCTTTAATAATGGTGTATCTATCGTCCTTTTTGGGTTCCAAAAAGCGATATAAGAACGAATTTTATCGACTTTCACTTTGGCATCATTCGGAAGTGAACTATATAATTTATGTTCGACTGAGCTGATTTCTGTATCAAAAGGCAAGTTGCGATAATAATTTAGAGATTGAAAAGCAAAGAATATTGAAACAGCTTCTTCTTCTGTGAAAAGAATTGGAGGCAGTAGTCTGTTTGTTAAAACTGTATACCCACCATTCCGTCCTTGCTCAGCATAAATTGGCAAACCCATATCGCTCAAGTCCAATATATATCGATGAACTGTACGAATGGAAATATTAAATTCATCCGCAATTTCTTGTGCTGTGAACTTTCTTTTTGCATTGGCAAACATAAGAATATCTAGTAGACGCTTCGCTTTTGACATTTTTTCACCTTTTCTTTTTAATCATGCCATTACTTGTCATGTTTTAACGTTAGTATAGTTTATACCTAATGATTTTATCAATAAGGGACAAACTAAAAATAAAAGGAGACAAGAGTATGACGCGAGAAGTTATTTTATATATTGGCGTTAGTTTAGATGGATTTATTGCTAAGGAAGATGATGATTTGCAGTGGTTAGAAGAAGTTGAAGGAGAGGGTGACAATGGATATGCAGCGATGTATGAAACAATTGATACAACGATTATGGGAAAAAGAACATATGACTACGTGATGGAACACGCAGAATCATTTCCATATCCTGATAAGAAAAACTATGTATTTACTAACTCTGAACAAGGTTCAACTGAATATGTAGATTTTGTAAAAGAAGATGTAGTTGAGTTTACTAAAAAATTGAAAAAACAAGAAGGCACTAAAATTTGGATGGTTGGTGGTTCGGGGATACTCGATGCTTTTGTTAAAGAAAATTTAATAGACGAATATATTATAACTGTGACACCCCATATTTTAGGGTCTGGAATTCCATTATTTAAAGAAAATAACCCACAAATCAATTTAACTTTAATAGACACCAAGCGCTTTGGACAATTTGTCCATTTACATTATAAAGTGAAATAATTAGTTTGTATTTCTTTTTTATTTTAGAATAGCATTAAAAACAGGGCACTTCTATCGATTGTAGTAGGTGTCCTAACTTTTTTGAGTAACGTGCATAAATATGCATTATAAGGAATGAGTGTCATTATTAGGTTTTTTCTATTAATATCTATTATCAAACAAAATGTCGAAATAAGCAATAATCAATAACTATTAATAAGAGGATGTAGAATTCATGTTTTCAAGTATAGAATTTATAATAGCTTTCTTATTTGTTTAATTATGGAGTAATTTCGATATTTATAGATGCTGTTGTAATCACAGTTCCTTTTGGAATTCAGTTTATGTGAATGGGTATTTAGCTTAGTCACTTTTCGTAAGTTCTATTTTTGGGGGTCATTAAGATTAAGCTTGGAAATAATTGATGTGACTTATGTGTGAAATGAAACATATATTGAGGTATTAGAACTCTACATAGTATATAGCAGCCTATTATCCATCCTATTAAATCGTTATGCTATACTAGATGAATCATCAAAGCAGTAGAGAAGGGAATTTTCAAATGAACGGACAAAATCGAAATGACGTAAAACCTGGACTTGTCGTAGATATTATTTTGAAGAAAGATCAACGAACAGGCATTAAAACGAGAGGTGTCGTAAAGGATTTATTGACGAATTCATCTTTCCACCCTCACGGTATTAAAGTTCGCCTTACAGATGGTCAAATTGGTCGTGTATGTGACATCATCGAATAAAAATAAAAAGCTGGGAATGACTGATTTGAACTGCCCCGTAAAAGTTAGACACCATTCTAACTTTTACGGGGGTTTTTTTATGGCAAAAGTACGAGTTGAACAACGTATTCAAGCGGTTCAACGATACTTAAATGGATATGAATCCATGCGTGAAATCGCGAAAGATATCGGCGTCACAGATCGGGTTGTCAATGAATGGGTTCGCCGTTATCAAGAAAATGGTATAGAGACTTTCTTAAAGTCCTATACAAAATATTCCGCTGAATATAAAATGAATGTACTAAATTATATGAATGAAACAGGTACATCTTCGATTAACGCAGCTGCACTATTTAATATTTCATCTCCTGGCATGATTCGAAATTGGAAAATGAAGTTTGAGATTGGTGGTTATGATGCCCTTGTTTCTAAGAAAAAGGGGCGTCCATCCATGAAAAAAGAAACAAAAAGAACAACGAAACCAATATCAGCTAAAAGATCTGTCGAGGCATTAGAAGCACGTATTAAACAATTAGAAATGGAGAATGCGTACTTAAAAAAGTTGAATACTTTAGTTCAAAAGCAAGAAAAATTACCAATCAAATCAAAGCGCAAGTAATTTATGAACTAAAGGAATTCTATGAAGTAGTGGAGTTAATCAAAGTCGCTGATATTCCACGTAGCACGTATTACTATTGGGAAAAGCGTTTGAATCGTACTGATAAATACGTTGATGTGAAAATAGCAATTCAGTCTATTTACCATGAGCATAAGGGACGTTATGGTTATCGTCGGATCACCAAAGAATTGAAAAGATACGGCTTTCACCATGATCCTAAAACGATTAACTGTTTGATGAATACCATCGGTATTAAATGTGAAGTCCGTATGAAGAAATACCGTTCGTATAAAGGAAACGTCGGGAAAATTGCCCCAAACATATTACAACGCGATTTTAAAGCGGCGAAGATGAACGAGAAATGGGTAACAGACGTGACAGAGTTCCATCTATTTGGTGAGAAACGCTATTTATCACCCGTACTTGATTTGTGCAATGGTGAAATCATTGCCTATAAGATAATGAATCGACCAGTGTATAAACTAGTTCATGATATGTTAGAACAAGCATTGGAACGCCTTCAATCAGGTGATCAAGTCATTCTTCATTCGGATCAAGGTTGGCACTATCAAATGAAAAAGTATCAACGAACATTAAAACAACAC
>NZ_JBNNUK010000012.1:0-129485 GCF_050279675.1 Viridibacillus sp. NPDC093762
TGATTATATGGATACGACATAGTAAAAAAATCCTCTCCAAACTTATCTTTTATTACTTTCCTTTAATCAATATTATACATACCTTCTTCAACTAACCTGCCCCGTTAGTTCAATAAAGAAAAAAGAGCTGCCTATGCAACTCAATGATCTTCAAGTAAAGCCTCCGCTAGCACAAGAAGCGATCGCTCTCCGTTAGTTAAAGTAAGATTCTTCACAAATTCTTGGTTATTCGTAATATGTATTGGATTGCCTCATTTATTAGTTTACTCAAAATGTTCAGTATCTATTTGAAAAATTTAGCACCATCGAATTGTTCATAACCACTTTCTTTTCTATAGTCAGCAATTACAACACCATCTTAATCGAAATAACGAGTTTCCCATTGCGGATGACAATTTTTACTAAAATTATTACTGTCATATCGAACATTAATATTTAATGAGTCGTTACCTGACGTTACAATGCCCATCCTACCATTTACCTCTTCTCTCATTCCACGCTTTAAAAATGCCATAGAACGCTTTTCTTTTACGTTTTGTAATGATATTACTTCCTTCGTCATTCCCTTCCTCCCTGTATAAAATCTTTCTTAAATTCCATTTAATAATAATGTTATAGTGCTAAAAGCTGGCACGAACGTTCGTGTATAATTATAATTATCTTAAAAACAAAAGGAGTCTTGCCATATGAATCAAAGAGTTGCCTACTACGATGTTGCACCTGATGGTATGAAAATTATGATGGATATGGAAAAATACACTAAGAAGTCAACAATTAATCGAGCAACAAGGGAACTTATCAAAATTAGAGTCTCTCAAATTAATGGGTGTGCGTTCTGCATAGACATGCATACATCAGATGCTCGTAAGATGGGTGAAACCGAACAGCGTATTTATTGTTTAAATGCTTGGAATGAATGTACTTTTTATACACTCGAAGAGAAAGTTGCTCTAGAATTATCTGAGCATATAACCTTAATTCCTACTAAAAGAGTTCCAGATGACCTATATAAGCGAGTATGTGAATACTATGACGAGAAACAGTATGTTGACCTTGTTCTAATCATCAATCAAATCAACAATTGGAATAGAATTTCAATTGCAATGGGGAATACAGCAACTGAAAAACAATAACTCTTTAACGAACATCTCACGGTGTTCGTTTTTCCCTTCCTTTGTTTCGCAATTTCTTTCAGATATTCATTCAATATTGTGATGGAAAATAAAATTCCACTTTGGTATATCTGTTTAAAGTAACCTTCTTCAACTAAACTGCCCCGTTAGTTTAAGTACATTCCTTCACAAACTGTTTTATTCACTCTCGCTTTTTGAGTTATTAAAAATACTTAGCATGAATGTTAATTAGCTCCATCATAAATCACCTTGATATCGGTAATTTTATCTTCACCGAATGGTATTTTCCTAAATAAAAGTAATTTCCTTTTACTATCACCATTATTGAAATAAGCAATTGTTACACTGACATTTTCTTCAAGTGGAGGTAATCCAATAATTCTTTTTATAGGGGTATCTTCCCGTACCCATCAAGCTAAGATTTTGAAGTATTCCCAAAACAATTTTTTCTCTCTATATCTATTTATAAGAATTAAATTCATTTTTTTGTTTTGTGGAACAATCAATTTTTCAATTACATGCAGGAATTACATACTTACCAAATGAGTCTAAGGATGAAAGCACTTTATGATGTTCTAATCCACCAAAATTCATTACTGCCATAAAATTAGTAACACCTATTTCCCTGTAGGACTGAATTTGTTTAATAACTTCATCTGGACTTCCTATTACTGGATTGAATTTATGTTTAAGGTCTTCAAATGAGATATTCGTCCCACCCGGAGTATTCATAAATAGTTGATAAGGATCTTTTGCATTGGATTCAGCATCTGCATATGTTTCACCAACATGAACATGAAAGGCCACAGGGATTTCCAACTCTTCTGGATTACCGTATCCTGACTTTAGATACGTATTCTTGTAAGTATCAATCAGCTTTGCTAATTCATCTCGTGATTTACTAAACCCAAGCCCCATGAAATTGTTTCCCATACTTGCAACATGACTAACACCTTTTTCACTAGAGGTTGCAATCCAATGAGGCGGAAACGGAGCTTGTATTGGCTGAACATTAAGCCTAAGGTCTTTATATTGAAAAAAGTTCCCTTGATGAGAAAAAAGCTTGCCTGACCATGCCTTATGTAACACTTCTAGAGTCTCGTTAAAACGCTCAGTTTTGTCCTCCAATGAAATATTAAAACCATCAAATTCCTTCTGTGCATATCCACTACCTAACCCCAAATCTAATCTTCCGTTTGATAAAATATCAACCATCGCATAATCTTCAGCAACTCGTATAGGGTCGTGTAATGGAAGTACTGAAACACCCACACCAAGACGAATTCTATTTGTCCTTTGAGATATCATAGCGAGCAGAACTGCTGGAGAGGGATTAATACCAAAATCCGAGAAATGATGTTCTGCAAACCATACCCCATCAAAATTCATTTCTTCAGCCCGAACGGCTTGCTCCAATACCTCATTATAGAATTGTCTAGGAGTTCGGGATAATTGATTGGGGTAATGGTCAAATATTGTTAATGTACTAAATTTCATTTAATATCGCTCCTGATAATTTTATTTAGCTTATTTACTTCACGGATAGTTTACAAAAAATCCAGATGATACTGTATTTAAAAATAATCATTCTAGTTTTCCGAATTATTCCACTTACGGATTATTTCCAAACCATAATCCATATCATAAACTTCTTTTATAGCTTTAACCTTTTCAAGACTCTCTTGGTTAAACACAGGTTTGTTTTCAAAAGCATGAAGAACCATTCTTTCAAGAAGAACGCCTAGTGAAATATCGTGATATTCTGCCATGGCTTTTAAAACTTTTACCATTCTTTTTTCCATCCTAATTCCAGTTTGTACACGTTCAACTTTAATTTTTTGATCTTTTCCATTTATTTGTTCATTATTTTGTTCCATAATTTCATATCCTCCTCGTAAAAAAACGATATTTTGTTATATATGTAACAATGTACGATTATAACAACATTTCATGTTTTGTCAATTGTGTCATTATATTATTGATTTAACACAATGGGTTCTCGCCCCATTACTATTATCAAGATAATTTATATTTGTATCCATATAATGAAAAAACGCTATTCTTTTTTAGAAATATACAAAAAGAATGGCGTTTTTGTTATGAATTTATCGATTTCTGATGAACTAGAATTAGTTTCTAAAAAATTGCAATGATTTATGTCACCTAATACTTTGGAATTAGCTAGAAAAATCGGATTTGTTCAACGAAGAAGTGAATATGGGTACACAAGAACTAGTGGCTCCCCTTTAGTTGAATAAAAAAGAGCTGTCTAAACAGCTCAAAGATCTTCTACTAAAGCACCCATTTAGTACAATAAGAATAAATGGAACTATTTTATTAATTCTTCCCCTATTAAAATTCGAAAAAGGTTAATCGAATCTATCTTTGTTAATTTCACAAATCTTGTTTCACTCAAAAGAAAACCCTCCCATACAATTGTTTACAGCAGAATAGCCTAATTCAGGGAGGGAAATCTATTCAATTTATTATTTTTGCACTTCTGGCTTTGGGTAATCGAAGCCTTTCGTATCCACTTCAACCTTTTTCATTTTTTGTTCTTTCAATGGTTTATCGGATTCGTTGCGCTCCGCTTTAACGATTTCATCAACAACATCCATACCTTCTGTTACCTTACCAAAGGCCGCATACTCGCCATCCAATTGTTCAGAAGTATCTACCATGATGAAGAATTGTGAGCCTGCAGAGTTTGGATCCTGTGAACGTGCCATTGATACGACACCACGATCATGCTTTAAATTGTTTTCAAAGCCATTTGATAAGAATTCGCCTTTAATCGCATAATCAGGCCCTCCCGTACCATTTCCAGTTGGGTCGCCACCTTGCACCATAAATCCAGGGATAACTCGATGGAAAATCAAGCCATCATAGAAACCTTCTTTCACTAATGATACAAAATTCGCAACCGTATTTGGTGCTACTTCCGGTTCTAATTCCATGACGATTTTTTTATCATTTTCCATCGTAATGGTTACAATAGGTTTTTCCTTTACTTCAGAAGCATAGTTCGGTGTATCCTTCATCTTTTCAACATCTTTTGATGCACCACAGCCTGTTAATGCAACTACAGCTAATACGCTAAGTACTATATACGCTAATTTCGACTTTGCAACCATCTCTCTCTATATCCCCCAGTCACATGATTCTTTTCTTAAAAACTATATCATAGAAGACTAGAAAAAGGATACATGAACTAGAATTCATAAAGAACTGGGGTAAACGTTGCACATGAGAATTTATCGCATATCAATAAGCATCCGAAGTAAAAAAACCACACGTACTTATGATACAGTTCACCTAAACTAATATTAAACTGTAGTACTGCTTTTTCCTTGACCATCTATCTCTATTGTTAAATGATAGAATACACACTTTCTTCAAATATCCTGCCCCGTTAGTTTAAGTTTTTTTTTAGCGAAGCGGTTTCGTTCCAAAGCTCTGCTAAGCGTTCGATTCTCGGAAATTGCGATTATTGTCTTCAGACTTTATAGGTTTAACATGTTCAATTAATTCATGACCTAAAACGCAAAAAAACTAACTGGCTCATAAGAAATAAGTCAGTTAGTTTTCTTGATACACGGTTATTTTTCAAAAATTTCGTGAAGCACTTCGTTGGCACTGCTGTTATTAAGGTTTTTGTGAATACAACTAGCTGGTTTTTCGCGTAAGGTTTCGGCAAAAGCCTTCGCCATTTCAATTTCTCCGGCCACATGTATCTCCTTCCAGCCACGCTCTTTCTTCAATCGTTCTACAATTTCGCCCATTCCTTTATAGAATCGACCCAAATTTTCTTTTAGCCGAGGCTCTAAAGCACCTGCTTTGCTGCTTCCAATGCCGGGGTGATTGTCAGGAGTCACTTTTTTTCGATTGCCCCACTCTTCCAGATTCGGTTCGAAATCGTAAATAAGTTCATCATTCAAAAAGCCCATTGCTGTATCTAGAATACGTACCTCCCCAAAGCTCGGTAAGATAATGCCCGCATCTGGGTAAGCCTTATACATGTATTCCATTTCTTCAAGTACCGGATGATCCTCCCAGTGAAAACTCGTTTTCACCTGTACTTGTACATAGTGGACCGACCACAAACTTGGACTGTCCGAAGCAAAAATAACGACTCCTTTTCGCAATTCATTTGAATGGTCATCTATTTCTTTAACGACTTTATCTTTCACTGTTTTAAATGCTTTCATTTCATCCTCATTTTTAGAAGCAGTTAAATACTCTTCCATTCGCTTTAAACCACTTTTTAAATGAATTTTCCATGCACCTTTCAGCTGATCTGGATCAGCTGGATTAGTATTTAAATACACACTCAACACACAACGATTGTTACACTGAAATTCTTTTAGGGCCTGAAGCTCTTTACTTATTGACATAAATTCAGTAACCTCCTTAAGTTTTACATCTATATAAGCTTACCCAATTAACATACCCACACACGCTGATTCTAAAACGAATCAGAAGCTACATTAAAAGAATTGCAAAAGAAAAATTAGGATGAAAAAAATTAATTTGAAGACATTTCAATTACGTAGAAAATGAAATATAGAGATGGTGTAAGTCAGTGCATACGTGGTGGTTGCAGTTTAGTACGTGTGAAAATGAATTAAGTCAAAAAATTTCCTCTGAGAAAAATAGCAGTAAATAAATTTTTTTCAAACTAATTTCAAAAAGAAAAAAGTACTGCAAGATTGAGAAAATCTCTCCCCTTAGCAGTACCCATTTTCATCTAAAAATATTATGGTTATATAAATAATCGTAGGATATATCAATAAATAGGTATTCATTCACACTTACCGGTATAGAAAAAGTACGTGTCAATTCTCCTGTGTCAATATCGCTATATAAGTCAGATAAAACACCACTTTGGTCATTTCGCATTTCAATGATTGTTTTTAAGAAGTATGGACGCCAGCTCCAATTTTTATTAACCGCTTCTTCTTGTATATGCCATTTCTTATCGATACACATGATATTAGGTGATGTTTGAAACCCCTCACCATCACATATATATAGTCTGAAGGAATATGCATCAAGTTCTTTAGCAAGCGCTAGAAGGTGGTCTGTATTGTCGCTCGAAGGCTTCATACGTTGTACGGATTTTTCTAATGTATTTTGCAAAGTTTTTAAGGCATTGTAATTATCTTCTAACAAGCGCTTTTCTGTTGAGATAAACTGCTGACACCGCTCTTTAAAACTTTGCTTCAATTGATCCCGTGGAATTGTTCCTGTATGTACATCAGCTAGATATGTCCCTTGATAATAACGTCCTCCATTTTTCCACGCAAATTGAAGTTTATATTCTTTATCAATACCTTCAAATAACATATTTGCACCAATTTTACGCGCTAATTTACCAAGTGATGTGAACATATCATTTTGCTCACCCCAAGATTGATAATTCAATTGCTCTATATTTAACTTCAAAATATTAGGCGACAGCGTTTTTATATAGTCCCAATGACTTTCAGAACCAACCTGATTAATTGCAATTTTCATTCCATAAGTTTGGAAATAACGAATGATATTATTAAGTTGTCTGAATTCACCATTAAAATTATGCTCTGAAATTACAAGAACAATTCGACTTATCTCTCCCTCAGGGATATATTTTTTTATTATTTCGAAAAAACTTTCCCCATAGTCAAGTACTAACAAGTTGGCATTGCATGGTAAGTAAATATCAAAATCCTTAGATTTCTCCGCTAGTTGGGAAAGAGCTAAATGCAAAATTTTATGCTCCACTTCCACCCGATACTCTTCAGGAATATCGTCATCGTAGGCAAATGTATTTAAACTTATAAGCTCTTCATTGTCTATAAGCTTGCCAGAGACTTCATATGCAATAACAATATGCTCGTCTGCACTAAAAATGGGCTGGAAGTACGCCTTCAACTTCTCTAGGTTTGTTAATACATCAATTGCGTCCATCCCATAAACCTCCTTAACCGATTGACCATAAGACAATCTTTATATCATGAAACAATTATCTTTTTTGAAACAATTATTTCTATTTTCATGATATGCCGTCATAAGGGAATATGCAAATGAACTCAATGAAACTTTTACCAAAATGAAATGAAACACAATTCAAAAATTCAATTCCCCAATAATAGGTAGATCATTTGCTAAATACATTTGATACTAACTCATATTTAAGTTAAATTCCGCATGAAATAAAGCTTTCACTACTTTCTTTCACTTTCATTATTTACAGTACATTTTGTACAAGTTACACCTGGATAAGATTATCATACACTATAAAAAGACTGTAAATTCTAAAAGAGCATTCGTTGTGCACTTATGATGATAGGTCTTTATTTATTTGGAGATATTTTGAATAAAAAAAATTAACATGTAAACGTTCTTAACTAATAAAACCATATGAACTTTTCATTATTTCGTCATTAAACATTATTAACATGTCACTCATACCATGAATAATTACTTTATTTAAGGCAAAAATATAATCAAACTAGTTGAAAGTGGTGTGTGCATGAATTTCCCTATTATCCATACTAATTTTTGGGATGCAGTTATAGCTATCCCAATTATTATGCTTATAACTCAACTAATTAAAATCGTTTATCATACTCCTTCAAAATTTGTACCTACAATTGCGTTATTCTTTGGTTTATTAATTTCTATTTTCATTAGCCACAGACATGATTTACTAGCAGGTGTATTTATGGGGTGGTTTTACGGATATGCAGCTGTAGGAAATTATGCAGCTTTAAAAAGCGCTTTTATTAGTTACAGAAATTCAGGTAAATAACACAAAATTCATAAAAGAAGATGGCGTTACTTTACCATTAACTTAGCTTTTCCAATGAATTATCTTAAATGTAATTAATAGAATCAATTGTTTTTTATCTGAAGGAGGATAATCCATTGAATGAAAACTTTAATATAGATTTTGATGAAATAATGAGTTCTGCAACACCCGGAACAAAAAACTCCGTCAAAATTGAGCTTCTTGCGTCGACTATTAGAGTTATTGCCGATGCATTATTGGCTCTGGCTATTGTCGAGGAGATAAATGAAGCTCAGGCAGAGGAACAGATAAATACAAAGACCCAATCAACTAATAATCGCCAATTAAAAAATATGCAAAAACAATTAGATTTTATAGTTGCTCAATTATCTAGAATGGAGCGGAAGATTGATAGAAACTAAATATGCCCTTACACATAATACATACCACCCTAAAACTTTGAACAAAAAAACGCCAAGATTGACGTCAAATCTTGGCGTAGTACTTTTACTATTTTCACTAATGCGATTTACATGTCTTAAAGTTCACTGAATAATCATCTAAACCTTGGAGAATTCACTGTTTTACAGTTCGCCAACTAATTACAGGAACGCCAAAATGCTTTTTAATATTTCTCTCCACATTCATAAATGTTGCATCTAGTAGATCATTGTTTGCACCTTTAATGCAACTTGAAGTGAACATATGGCAATTTTTTCGAATAAGATGATAACCACTGTGCGTATTTCTTGCTGCTATCGCTCTTCTAGCAATTGCTGGGTCATGCAAAACATTACCATTCATATCGCAAGCTACATATAATTCTGTTCCAGAGCGTACAGATGAGCCATTTAAAAAATTATAGTAATCTACTTCTATAATTTTTTCGTTACCATTCAATTCTATTACTCTTCTATTACCAACATAAATGCCAGTATGATTTGGAGAACCGATTATTGTATTTGCCATTCCTAGTAATTTACAATAGACTATACTACCTGCAATAGGTTCTACATGTTTGAGTAAGTGCGCACTTATGAACCTTCTCCACCTTGGATTATTAAATGCCATTAAAATTACCTCCCTTCGAACCAAGATGAGGCATTTAAAATCAATTAGGCTATCATATGAGGGATTAAAGTTTTTTCACATATTTGGAGCTCGCTGTCACATATGTTCCGCTAATTGTCTTATACATCGCAGAACCATCTACGAGTACTTTTTTTTCAATAGTTAATCTTTCTCCTCTTTTTACTGTACCAGTGGGTTTTGACCATCGTGGGCCATCGTAGTAATTCAATACGTTTGCTAACACTTGAATCTGGAACGTCTTGCTTGTTGTCGGTTTTGAAACTGTAATAATTTTAGTTTTTGTAACTAATTTACGGAATGTTGACCAAGTAAAAGCCGCTTTACCACTTCTCATTTTAGATGGACAGTTTTTACCACTCCAATGATTGTGTTGAACAACATTACTAATAGGAATCTTTTCATCTTTCATAATTTTAGCAACTAGAATGGCAGTATTTTCTACTGCTTTTTTGTAATTTCCATCTTCATTCACACAAATTTCAATGTGAATGGAGTTTGCATTACCATCGCCATTTCCATCCCCCGCAGCCCAACACTTTACGCTATGATTAAATGATTGTACCGCTTCTTTATCATCTACTGTCCAATGCCATGAAGCAGCACGGCTATTTCCCATCGCTTGCAAACGAGCATGAGCATTTGCATTAGCAGTTTTTCTTGAATTATCTGTCTCGTGGATAGTAATCCATTTGCAACCGTTTCCTATCCCACTTGTTACTTTATTCGTAATTGATTGTGAAACTAAGTGTTTTCTTATTATGACCATTCATCTTTCAGCTCCTATGATATGAATTCTTGTCCCTAGTAAAAGTTTAATTGCAGTGTCATTACTACATATTAAATGCTGAACTTATCATTTTTGTGAAAAATATGAGTTTGAAGCCTATTTTCAAACTTTTAATTTGTTAAATACAGGTAAAATTGTGGCCAATATTTTTATACATGACACGGCATGCTTATTTTAGTAGTTCAGATATCACGTGAGCATGACAAGTCACGATTTATACTTATCCACCTTTACTTGTTACATAGAGTTTACAAACTAAAAGAGAGAATTTTTTCATAAAAAAAGACCCAAATGCATTGAAGCATCTGGGTGTTCTTTATGAATGTAATAATTCTAAATTATATAAGGTAAGATCTTTCTTTTCTGATTTTAATATTTTATCCAAATTTTCCACCTTTTGTTCCTCTATCATTTCACCCGTTACAAGATCGTATTTTTCTAGAAAATAAACGTCCTTTTCTCGGTTATTTAAATAAAATAGTGATTGTCCTCTAAAATCGACTTGCTCAAATTCTGGTTGAAACGTACCAGTAGGTCGGTTAAGTCGGAACTTTTTTTGGATAACATCATTTGAAGTATTGTATGAATATACTTCCCCTAACCCGTTAATATAATATAATTCCTGATTATGAAGGTGCGTTGAATTATCAAAGTTAAAAGGTACAGAGTTCGATACAATTTCTTCACTGCGATACTCAGCGAGGTTTTTTACATCTAAAGTGAACGTTCGTTTATTGATGGTTGCAAGCAAAATATCTTCTTTTGCATCGTCTTCAAAATATGATAGGACAATATAATAGTTTTCCTTATCTTCTAAAATAGATGAGATTGGATCCAATTCTTCAGCATGTGGTAAAGGTACTGATGCTAAGTGTTTTATATTTACCTTGTTTTTTAAAGTAACAGATTTCAAATCAAAGCTTCCTTTGACTAGATCTTGAGTTAAAACAATTATTTCATTTTTCATAGTACCTGCTGTTGCTACATAAAACGGTAAAGAAGCTGTTTTAAAGCCTGATGAACTGCCATATCGTACACCAGTGTCATAATCTGCATTCTTACTAAAACCAGTGTTATACAGGCTAAAAAAGATTGCTTCTGAAGAAAGATATCCAGATAGCGTATTGCGAATTTCATCACGTTCCATCGGAAATTGCTGTGCATTTTTCCCTAATAGATAAACACTATTTTTGGCTTCTAAGTACAATTGCTCACCATTATACTTACTCGCTCCAAATTCCATTCCAGCCATTTCCATTGCAGAGGCAGATCCTTTTTTGTCGATAAATATCGCCATACTTTTTCCCGTTCCTTTTTCTAGCTGTTCTGTCGGTAATGATGCATATAGAATGGCTCTTTTATCTGCTAAGAATTTAGGATCTTCTATTGTTTGTTGTGTGATAAATATGGATTTCTTTTGATTTGTAGCCGATACATGAAGAAATGCATATAACCCTAAACCAATCACCATTAAACTCGTGATGACTATGATCAACTGCTTTTTCATCTGGACCTCCTGGTTTGCTATATATGAATTTAAAAATTGTAATAAAATAAAAACCATAGTTTACTTAGATAATCATACTAAAATTCCTCACATTTTACTATAAATAGTGAACCGAAGTGCACTTTATATATCAGAGCAGTTCGGTATTAGTAACTGGAATAAAAAAACATATACTTGCTATTCTTTACCTATTAGAAATCAACTTAAACATTGTTTTTCATTTCCAAGTAAAATAAAGTGAATATATGGCATATTGAAGGTGAGGAACTTATATGAGAACACTTTATACAATTGGAGAAGTATTAATAGATTTTATCCCACAACAACAAGGAATCATGTTAAAAGACGTAGCTTCATTTAAAAAAATGGCGGGCGGAGCCCCTGCAAATGTAGCGGCAACTGTAGCAAAACTTGGAGGAAACGCCTCATTAATTAGCCAAGTAGGAGCAGATGCTTTCGGTCAATTCTTAATTGAAACATTACAGCAATTAGAGGTAAATACAAATTTAATAAAAGTAACAAAAGAGGCAAACACAGCCCTTGCTTTTGTGTCTTTAACTGAAGATGGAGAACGAGATTTTTCCTTTTATAGAAATCCTTCTGCTGATTTGTTATATAAGCAAGAGTACATAAAATCAGAATGGTTCACACCTGGTGATTTATTGCATTTTTGTTCTGTTGATTTAGTTGAAAGTCCCATGAAAGAAGCCCATAAAAAAGCTATTTCCTATGCGCGTGAAAATAGTACTTTGATTAGCTTTGATCCAAATGTTCGACTCCCTCTATGGGATTCAAAAGCAAATTGCAGAGAAACTATATTAAAATTTTTACCTTATACAGATGTAGTGAAGATTTCAGATGAAGAATTAGCTTTTATAACTGGTATCAATGAAGTAGAGACTGCTATTGAATCTTTGTTTATAGGTCATGTAAAAGTTGTGATCTATACAAAAGGTGCTAGTGGCGCGACTCTTTTCACAAAAGATGCATCCTTCAGCGTTCCAGGTTGTGATGTTAACGTGCAAGATACTACTGGGGCTGGTGACGCATTTATTGGTGCATTCTTATACAAGCTATTAACAAGTAATATTGAATTAAATGAATTAGTTGATTATTGTAGACAATCCGCTGATGAATTACTGACCTTTGCCAATCATTGTGGTGCTTTAACTACAACTAAAAAAGGAGCATTTGCTGCTCTACCGACATTAGAGGACATTCAAAATCGCTTATAAAAATAAAAATCCTGTATTAAGAGGCGGTTACAGTGATTCATAAAATCACTTCTTTTAACCTTTTATCTAACTCAATTTGTGGATTAATATTTTTTAAGTGAGTTACAAATCCATTCTTATCCTTGGGAGAAACTAGTGCCATGCCATAGTCGGTTCCATAACTAATTTCAATGCGATCAAATGACAGCGCAGAAGAAGCTAATGGATTCTTAGTACTGGAAACTTTTTCGATATTCTTTATTGGAATTCTCTTTTTTAGCGGTCCACTTTGGATTATTAGTAATTCGTTAGAGATTCTATATCCCGTTGTAAACCAACTCCAGCCTAGAAGAAATGCTAGTGGAATAGTAACAAATAGAGCTTCATAATCTCTTTGCATTAATAAGGGTAGAAAACAAGATAATATAACAGCCCAATTAATTACAGCTACCCAAACATCTTTTTTTGATGGATAATACATTCGACTCACCACCCTTCTTTATTTATTCTACGGGTGATATGAACTATTAGTTTCAAATAATTACAATTCACCACTTAATGCTCTAGTTCTATGTCTTTTTTCAATCAAAAAAAACGACTCCTACATCTAGGAATCGTTTTTTAGTTATTCACAACTTTTCCGTAATAATGCTTTTGGTACCAAGCTAGGAAATCGTCTTTTTTAATGACATTTAAGACACATGATGTTTTTTCTTGTCGCTCCATTTTTATTAGTTCTTTAGGAAATTCTTCTTCAACTGACAATGTCATATAAGGGAGTTTGGCTTGGGCTTTTTGGGAGCGAATGTTTTCTACTCTAGCACCAGCAAATACATAATCTAAATTAAAATGATTAAACGCTATAAAAAGTATCTTTTCTTTTGCTTGCTCATTATATCCAAGTCCCCAAAATGGATCCGCAATCCAAGTACCGATATGGCATAACTTCTTTTCATGCTCTATATCTTTGAGTGTCGTAACACCTACTATTTCAGAAGCATCATTTATTATTACACGCGATAATTGTTGATTCTCTCTTTCCGCAAGTTGCATGCCACGTATAAAATTGAGTACTCCATTAACAGAAGTCTGACAATCATCCATCCCCAGTGCATTCTTTACTAATTCCGAACTGATTAATGAAGATATTTTTTCAGCGTACATGACATCATGTGATACAAGTCTAATTCTATCCATAGACGATCTCCTTTCTACATATATGCCATTTGTGATTTTTAAATATGTAATATTTCCAATATTTATATTTACCATCTTTTTTAGCGTTTGCTGAAATACTTCATTTCTTATTAAAACTAAAAATTTTTATTAGTACAATTATAAACAAATGTTCACAAATATTTCAATATTTTTTCGATATTTATATTGCTTTTCCAAATCAACCTATTAACCAAAAATTTTATGGTCACTCTAAATGTTTTAATAACTGCTTGTAGGATTGAAAAAATGACTTTTCTTTGCTTCATTAAGATATTGACAATTAATTTTCATACTTAGTGTATAGAACTTTTGTGATACGAGAAAAATATATGAACAATCATATGCAGTATTCAAAAGGAGTTTTTTTGATGAAGGATTTCAATACAGCTGTCTTCTTTATTGTTCTAAGCATTTCCCTTTTTGTATTTTCTATCGTAGCACCTATACAGAGTTCTGTTGTTAGAGTTATCTTATTTCTGTTATGTATACTATTTATCGAACGTAGCTTGCGTATATACTCAACAACTGAACATAAAAAACGCAATGTACTAAACTAAAAATCATTAACACTAAAAAGGACTTCCAGTTTCAGAAGTCCTTTTACATTTACATATGAATTCTTTGATTAAATCTCTTCAAATGAAATATTATGTATACCTTGTAAATGACTGTTTTCTGTTGCATATCGTTGCAGCTCCATTCTAATAGAAGGCGCTATCCATACATCGCAGTCACAAAGGGATGCTGGTATGTTTTGTATATGTAATTCTCCACCGTTAAGCTTGAAATTTCGCACAACTAAAGCCGGTTTTTTTTCACAATCGCATTTCCCACAAATCATACAATCTCTCCTGTCATCATTTAACTACTCGAAAACCCTAGTGAAATTTATTAATTATTTTTCTGTTTCTTTTTACACAACCACCTCATTATACTATAGAGGGATAAAAGTCACACTATAATTATAAAATAAAATATAAAGGAACTAATTTTCAAAAATATTTGTTATTAAAATTAACTTCCATTGTATTTTTCAGTTATCTATAAATAACAATAGAAATTCTTCTCATAGTTAATAAAAAGACAGCATAGGATGTTAACCCCAGCTGTCTTCTTCTTTTAAATATTTATCTTTTTTTGGTAGCACGAGCTTCTGTCATCTGTTTCCATACTGAACCCTTTGCTTCCTCACCTTGTGAAATCCGGGCAATAGCCATTTTCACTTGAAGTTTAACTTCGAATTCACTGTCATCACTTGCTTCTTCAAGAGCTTTTAAAGAGGCTTCTGTACCCGTTTCATACAAGTACATGGCAGCACGCCAACGTACAAGCTTATTGCGGTCCTTAAGAGATTCCATCATTGCAGATTCAAACTCTACAAAACCTAGATCACTGATGCAATCTCCTGCAGTTCGACGTACTGAAGAACTCTTATCATTTAAAGCTTGTACTAACAAAGGTACAACTGCTACATCTTCGATCATACCTAAATAGATAGTTGCTAAACGACGAATAGACATCTTTTCATCTTGTAGCGCTTTTTCAAGTAAAGGTAAATCTTCAATTTCTGGATCTGCCATTTGATCTAACAGTTGGAATCGAATTTCCCAATTATCTACTAAAAATTCTTCTAAAGAAACTTTTCGTTTACGCGTTTCAACAACGTCTTTTTTCTCTATACTCGCCAAAATCAATTCATCAATACGTTGTTCAGGGAATGAAGCTTCAAGTTCAGCAACAACGCTATCACCTATCTCCTCTTTATCACCGTAACGGACACCATAGTCTACCCATTTACGTTCATAAATGTAGTTCTCATCTGTACTCATCGCCTTATTAAAAGCATTGATAAATCGCACTTCTAATCCAAAACGTTTTTCCGCAATACTATCAAACACTTTGACTTGTAAAGGGATACCTTTAAACATTTGAACATGAACGTATACTTCTCCAAAATGTTCATCCATTTGTTGTTCACTTTTCTCTGCTTGTTTATCTTCACCAAATGCAATACGAACAGATGCTAATATACTTTCCCAGTCAAATTTTGCAATTCGTTCTACTGCTAGGAAATCTGCTACATGATAGACCCCTTTGACGCCTTCGATTGCTAGTATGTCCAGTATTTCTTTAGGTGCATCCGTTTTATTGGCTTCGTTATAGTTATGTGCTTTCCCAAATGGTAATTCATAATCTAGAACGATTTTCATTGTATTTGGACTTGGTGTTGGTTCTATGGTTAAAATTTTCATTTATAATCCCCCTCTTATTGGTTCACAATGTCCTGTAAGTATTCCCATCGTTCAATAAGGTGCTCATAGTTTGCATTTAGTTCTTCCAGTTCAGCAGTTAATTGTTGAAGTTTTGTGAAGTCCGAACCCGCTGTAGATACACCTTCTTCTGCATCCATAATCGCTTCTTCTAATTTTGCAATATCAGCTTCTATTGTTTCCCATTCTTTTTGCTCTTTAAATGAAAGTTTTTTCTTTTGAGTTTTCACTTTTTGTTCTTTTGGTTTATCAACTTTTTCTTCTTTCACAGGTGCCGGTGTAGCTCCAAGTGCTGCTAAATATTCACTGTAGATATCGAGACTTTCGTCAACTCCACCTTGTCCATCTAATATCCATAGCTTTTTCGCAATACGATCTAAGAAGAAACGGTCATGGGAGATAGTTACTACAACACCTGGGAATTGTTCAATAAAGTCTTCTAAAACAGAAAGCGTTTCGATATCTAAATCATTTGTAGGTTCATCTAGTAAAAGTACATTAGGTTGTTCCATTAACAATTTCAATAGATAAAGACGTTTACGTTCTCCACCAGAAAGCTTTCCAATTGGCGTCCCATGCGTATGCAATGGGAATAAAAAGCGTTCTAACATCGATGCAGCTGAATGATGTTCTCCTTCTGAATCTTGAATATCATTAGCTGACTCACGTATATACTCAATCATACGTTGACTGTCATTCATTTGTGGTAGTTGCTGTGTAAAATGAGCAATACGGACTGTTGATCCTACTTCGATTCGACCTTGGTCAGGTGTAATTTCACCAGCAAGCATTTTCAAGAGTGTACTTTTCCCTGCTCCATTTGCACCGATAATACCAATGCGATCACCTTGCTGTAAAAGGAATGAAAAGTCTTTAATTATATGACGTTCACCAAAAGATTTTGTGACACTCTCTGCCTCCAACACTTTTTTCCCTAGTCTTGATGTTGCTAAACCAAGCTCCAGACCACCATCATCTGAATTGCGATCAATATTATCAGATAGTTCTTCAAAGCGCTGGATACGGGCTTTTTGCTTAGTTGAACGGGCTTGTGCTCCGCGACGAATCCATTTTAACTCTGAGCGATAACGGTTGCGCATTTTCGCTTGAGTAGCAACAGCCATTTCTTCACGAATCGCTTTGGATTCTAGATAGTCACCATAATTACCTTTATGCTTGTACAATGTTTGATCTGCGAGTTCATAGATATGCGTAGAAATTTCATCAAGGAAATAACGATCATGGGTGATAAAAATGACTGCACCTTTTAAACGTAGTACCATCTCTTGTAGCCATTCAGTTGATTGCACATCCAAATGGTTAGTTGGCTCATCTAATAAATATAAATCTGCAGGTTCAATTAGTACTTTCGCTAAAGCTACACGCTTTTGTTGACCACCAGATAGGTTGGTTACTTGTTCATCAAACATTTCAATGCCAAGCTTGGTCAGAGCTGTTTTCGCTAATGCATTAACATCCCACGCTTGCTGTGTATCCATTTCTTGCTGCAAACGGAATAATTGAGTCTGTAATTGTGATGATTCTGGATTTTTGCCTAGCAAAGAGAGTGTATCTTCATAATCACGATTTAATTTTAAAATCGGTGAATCGCCTGAGAATACAGCTTGTAATACTGTCTCATCTTGAGCAAATTCTGGATTTTGAGGTAAATGTGCGATGCGGTATTTGTTTGGGTGATCTTTGTCAATTTGGTCTGCATCAAGTTCTCCAGCCAGTATAGACATAAGAGTAGATTTACCAGTGCCATTTATGCCAATTAAACCTGCACGTTCACCACTATAAATAGTGAAGTCAATATTTTTGAATAGAGTTTTATCTCCGACCGTTTTTGTTAAGTTAGATATAATTAAATGGCTCATAATTCCCCGTCTCTTTCATTTTTAAGCTGTTTTAAAAAGCATACCATAAATTCATGTCGTTCTTTAGCCATCTGCTTGCCTTTTGCTGTTGTCATTAAATCTTTAAGTAACAATAGCTTTTCATAAAAGTGTGTAACAGAAGCTGTTTGTTTATTGCGATAGTCTTCAACCGACATATTATGGCGTGCTTCTTCTTGGTCATCATAGAGTTTGCGACCTTTCGCTCCTCCGAATGCAAATGTTCTTGCAATACCAACCGCTCCAATGGCATCTAAGCGATCTGCATCACGCACGATTTGCGCTTCAATGGATGTGGCTTCTAATTGGTTGCCTCCATTGTAAGAAACTGAAGCAATGATTTCTCGAATTATTTGTTGTGTTTTTTCAGATATATTAAGTTGTTGTAAAATTCGTTGTTCATTTTCTTTTGAATCTGTATATTTAGAATCACTTACATCATGTAATAAAACTGCGAGTTCTACTATTTCAGTATCTGCTGAGGGTTCCGTTTTTAAAATTGCTTTTGCATTTTGCATTACTCGTTCAATATGTTGCCAATCATGACTTGCATCAAACTGATTATAAATATCTTTTACCATTTGCTCACATTGTTCTACTATTTTCAATTTTGTTCCTCCTAAATAAAACAGCTACCCTCTATTATAAAGGTAGCCAATCACTTTGTTTCTATTTATTTTATTATAATGCTTGCGCTAAGTCTTCTAGTAAATCTTCTACATCTTCAATACCTACTGAAATGCGTACAAGTCCATCTACTATCCCAAGTTCTGCACGACGTTTTGCAGGAATAGAAGCATGTGTCATACGAGCTGGGATGGATATCAAGCTTTCTACTGCACCAAGACTTTCTGCTAATGTAAAATAACGTAACTTCGAGAGCATTTCTTCTGCTTTTTTTGCACTTCCTACATCAAAAGAAATCATACCGCCAAAGCCAGTTGCTTGTGTCTTTTGTAATTCATGACCTGGGTGTTTTTTTAATCCTGGGTAATATACTTTTCCTACCTTACTATTTTGTTCCAAAAATTCTGCGATCCTTTGCGTATTTGAATTTACTTCTTCTACTCGAATTGGCAAAGTTTTTATTCCGCGCATTAATAACCATGAATCCTGAGGCCCTAATATTGCACCTACAGAGTTTTGAACAAAATGTAATCGTTCTGCAAGTTCTGCATTATTTACAACGACAAGACCTGCTATTACATCACTATGTCCACCAATGTACTTTGTTGCACTATGCAGAACAATATCCGCTCCAAGTGTAATTGGCTGTTGCAAATAAGGGGTTAAAAAAGTGTTATCGACAATTGTTAGTAGTTGGTACTGTTTTGCTAAAGTACTTATCTGCTTTATATCTGTTATTTTCAGCAATGGGTTTGTTGGCGTTTCAATATAGATAGCTTTTGAATTAGGTTGTATTGCATCTTCTACAGCCTGAATATTAGCTGTATCAACAAAAGTTGCCTCGATACCGAATCGATTTAAAACTTTTGTAAAAACTCTAAAGGTTCCTCCGTAGACATCATCCGTTACAATAATATGATCACCTTGTTTTAAAAGCATAACTACTGAGCTTATAGCAGCCATTCCTGAACTAAAAGCAAATCCGGCATGTCCATTTTCAAGTTCACTGATTAATACTTCTAATGCATGGCGTGTTGGATTTCCTGTTCGAGAGTATTCATACCCACGAAATTCACCAACAGCATCTTGTTTATAGGTGCTTACTTGATAAATTGGGGTTGATACTGCACCTGTTGTTTCATCGCCAACAATACCAGCATGAATGAATTTTGTTTTTGCTCTCATTTAAACAGTCCCCTCTTCAAATAATTCGTATATTGATTGACTTAAATAGCGTTCACTCGAATCAGCAAAAATGGTGACAATATTACTTCCTGGTTTAACCACTTGAGCTTCTAGTAGAGCGGCGTGGAAAGCTGCTCCGGCAGAACTCCCTACAAGTAGGCCTTCTTTCTTAGCTAACTCTTTTAATGCGTAGAAAGCATCCTTATCGTGTATAGTATGGATGGCATCAAAATACGATTTTTCCATATAATCAGGTAAAAACTCCATTCCAATACCTTCCGTAACATGCGATGCCGCCTTTCCTCCATTTAAAATGGAGCCAACTGGTTCTACAATGACTGTTTTCAACGTGGCTTTTTGGCTTTTTAAGTAACGAGCCGTTCCCATGAAAGTTCCTCCAGAACCTGCCCCTGCTACAAACACATCCAGGTTCCCATCTAAATCTTTCCAAATCTCAGGACCAAGTGTATATTCATATGTTGCAGGATTTGCAGGATTGGAGAACTGTGACGGTGAAAAAGAATCCGGAATTTCTTCAAGCAGTTCATTTACCTTTTTAATAGCACCATGCATTCCAAATGCTGTTGGTGTATTGATTATTTCTGCACCTAAAGCTTTCATTAATGTTTGTTTTTCTTGACTGAATTTTTCAGGAACAACGAATTTTACATGATAATTTTTCCCTATTGCAGCAAGTGCTAAACCGATTCCCGTATTGCCGGCAGTTGCCTCAATTATCGTACTACCCGGGCGTATTACACCCCTATTCTCCGCGTCCTCCAATAATGAAATACCAAGACGATCTTTGACACTTCCACCAGGATTTAAATACTCTAATTTCGCAAATATTCGACAATTATTAGGAATCTTAATATGGGTAATCTCCATTAAAGGTGTATTGCCTATTAATTGTCGAACATTATTATACAAAGCCATATTTAATCCACCTTTTAAACACTTTTTATAAATCATTTTTTACTTGTCTTGATTGCTTCCATATACCAAACATAATCGTTTAATTGTTCAAACTTTACGTCAAAACCTGCTTGTTGAAACATTATTTGTAGTTTTGGAATTGTTGTATAATACTCACGTTCTAGATCATCAGCGACTTCATGAAAGCCACGAGCTCTCTCCTTAGTTATCATTGCTTGTTTATGCTCTTCAGTTGCAAATGCCGTATCTGCAAAAATTATTTTTCCTCCAGGTTGTAATAACTTGGAATAGGTTATTAGAGCTTCTAGTTTTTCCCCATCCGTTAAATGATGAAACACGTAGGTGCTAACGATTGAATCTATATGTTTAATTTCTATTTCGAAGTTTTGTAAATCACCGTTGATAAGCTGAACATTAGGACATCTTTTCCTCGTAATTTCAAGCATAGTCTCATGTGGTTCAATACCAATGACTTTTCTTCCAGCAGCCTCCAACTTAAACGTCAAATTTCCTGTACCAGTTCCAAATTCAATTACGGTACCTGTTGAAGCGTTTGCAACTTTGTCTAATATACTTTCATATCCTTCGAAAACATCACGATATTCCTTATGCTGACCAGTTACTGATGCTTCGTATGACTTCGCCCATTCATCGAAAAGATAAATAAATTCCCTCCCCATTCTTACGGCCCCCTATCTTTATTAATCATATATAAATACTTGGTGTTAGGTCTTAGTTTGCCTTCAAAATTAGTCATAACACTTTTCTCCACTATATGACTCACTAATCTTATTGGTGAAAACTTTTTTAATGGAACACAAATAAAAAAAAGAGTTGTCTAAAGTTGAATTTAAATCAACAATTAGACAACTCTTCATTCAATTCAATACTTAAAATAGTCCAACAGCATTACCTTCAGCATCGACATCCATTTTCAATGCTGCTGGAGCTTTTGGTAAACCAGGCATTGTCATAATATCTCCTGTTAAACAAACGAGGAACTTAGCCCCTAGTTTAGGAATAATTTCTCTTACTGTTACTGTAAAGTTTTCTGGACGACCTAATAAGGTTGGTTGGTCAGATAAAGAATACTGTGTTTTTGCCATACAAATCGGTAGAGCATCCCAACCGAATTTTTCGATTTGTGCTATTTGTTTTAGTGCTTTATCTGTGAAGTGAACATCCATTCCCCCGTATACCTTTTGAACAATTGTACGGACTTTTTCTTCAATTGGCGCTGAGACATCGTAAAGTGGCGTGAAGTTATTTCCTTCGTCAATAACAGATAGTACTTGTTTAGCTAATTCAATACCACCTTTACCGCCTTCTTCCCAGACATTCGTTCGAGCTATTTTCACATTATTTTCTCTACACCAATTTAAAATAACAGAAAGTTCTTCTTCTGTATCTGTGATGAAGCGATTTAATGCGATGATAGGTTCAACACCGAAGTTACGAATTGTATCCACATGCTTAGCTAAATTTTCAATTCCTTTTTTAATTGCTTCTACATTTTCTGCTTTCAATTCGGTTTTCAGTGCTCCACCGTGCATTTTCAATGCGCGAACTGTGGCAACAATTACAACCGTACTAGGTTTGAATCCACCTTGCATTGCTTTAATATTCATAAATTTCTCAGCACCTAAATCTGCGCCAAATCCCGCTTCTGTCACAACAATGTCCGCTAACTTACGTGCTGTATTTGTTGCAGCTATCGAATTACACCCATGTGCAATATTAGCAAATGGACCACCGTGAATAATAGCTGGGGTCCCTTCTATTGTTTGAACCAAATTAGGCTTAAAAGCATCTCTTAACAATAGAGTTAGTGCACCTTCTACTCCTAAATCACGAACAAACACTGGTTCTCGCTGATACGTATAGCCAATAACAATATCCGAAATACGTTTTTTCAAATCTTGTAAATCTTTTGCTAAACAAAATATAGCCATAATTTCTGAAGCTACAGTTATATCGAAGCCGTCTTCTCGTGGTGTTCCTTGCATAGGACCACCTAAACCAATAACAATATTACGCAGTGCTCTATCATTCATATCTAAGCATCTTTTCCAAATAATACGTCGTGGGTCTATTTGCAACACATTACCTTGCTGGATATGATTATCTATTAATGCAGCAAGGGCATTATTTGCAGTAGTAATTGCATGGATGTCCCCAGTGAAATGAAGGTTAATATCATCCATTGGTAATACTTGAGCGTATCCACCACCAGTTGCCCCGCCTTTCATACCCATTATCGGGCCTAGTGAAGGCTCTCGTAATGCAACGATGACTTTTTCATTTAGTTGGTTAAGTGCATCAGCAAGTCCTACGGTCACAGTTGATTTACCTTCGCCAGCTGGTGTAGGGCTGATCGCTGTTACAAGAACGACTTTTGCTGAAGATGTGTTTTTGTTTAGTTTTAATGGATTGATTTTCGCTTTATAGTTTCCGTAAAGTTCCAGTGCATCTTGTGGAATACCTGCTTTTTCGGCAATCTCCTTAATAGGGCGCATTGTAGCATTTTGTGCGATTTCCAAATCTGATAAAGGTTGAGCGGTTTTAGACACAGCAGATCCCTCTTTCGTTTACTTTATTCTTTTCTAGTGTTATAGGTAATGAGATGAAATTTTTAAAATTTTCTATCTAAGATTATTATAAAGTACTTTCCTCAACAAAACATTTGCTAATTCGACAATCAATTGACAATTTCTATCATGAGAGACGGCTATGAACTGCACCCAAAATTTTGGACACAATCTACAATTTGAAGTGCTTTTATTCTGGTTAAATTTTCAATCGAAGAAAAAATTAATCCAATAACATACTACTTAAATTTTCAAGTCTTTACTCTCTGGAGGCACCATCTTTCGGGAAAGGAATTTCCCGCTCACCTTTTGAAAAGTTTAATTTGGGAGAGACCTCTTCAATTGTTCCTACTATACCCAACCCAAGCATTAAATGAAAATTACCTTTCCCTATAGTCTATCTACGTTTTTAATATTTGCTTAACACTCATATATGTTACTTTTATTAACACTTCATTTTTACTTATTTCAGTAAAGCAATAGCTGTATATGTAAGAACACTAGCATCACCCAATTCATTTTGAATTACCGCTTTCATTTCCTCTCCCCATTCCAAAAATTTCAAGCCAATCACCTTTATATTTACCAGAAAATTCAATTAATTTTATCAAAGTTTATAATTTTATCTAACCAATTAACCCCTACACTTCCATTTACCTACTGCTATATCGAACTATAACAAGATGCCATCTTTTTCAGTGAATTATTAAATTAGGGAGTTTTCATCATTTACAAAAGTAGCGTCTTTTTATTTTTCTTTTGCTTTTTGCACCTCAAGTAACTCTGAAATAGTTACAAATTTATATCCCTTATTTTTGAGTTCTGGTAGGATTTCTTTCAATGCTTTAATAGTTTGTTCTCTATTCCCACCTCCATCATGAAAAAGAACTATATTTCCTTCCTTTGCACCTTTTAACACAGTATCTACAATTTTATTAACACCAGGATTTTTCCAATCCATTGTATCTTGATGCCAAGACCACATAACCACTTTATACCCTTCCTTTACAATTGCATCTATCATCCCATCAGTGTATTGTCCTTCGACAGGTCTGAATAATACGGGAGAATAGCCACTAATACCATAAATCGTTTCATGTGTTTGTTTAATTTCTTTCATTAAATTTGATATATTGGTTTTTAATGGATGTGTATATGTGTGGATTGCTAATTCATGCCCATCTTCATACATTCGTAAAACAACTTCGGGATTCTTTTCTGCATTTTCACCCACAATAAAAAAGGTTGCTTTTGCATTGTATTTGGAGAGTAAATCTAAAATCTCAGCCGTGTATTTTTTATGAGGGCCATCATCAAACGTCAAGGCAATAATTTTTTCTTCCGTATTTATTTCCCAAACAATCTGCCCTGCTTGTTCGTAGTACTTTCTTCCTTTATCTGCTGAAGTAATCAATGTGAAATAAAATATAGAGATAAGAATAGCGCATATTGGCAAAATCATAATAGTACGTTTCAATTTTTCCACTCCCCACAAATAATTTATTTATATATTATTTGTGGATCCAACAAAAAAATACTTAAATAAATCACAAAGCGTAGGAAAAATCGACTTTCTTCATGTCGAAATTTGCATAGCTTATGTTTTGCGCTTTTAGTTGGTAATACACCAGAAAGCAATTAATGTTACTGATTTGTTGATAGCACTTCAAGCTTCGTTAGATAGGACTAAGACTACAAAGAAAAGAACAACTACGACTTCATTTCGTTCTACCCTTTTCCCCTGTTTACTTAAATCAATCAATTGTTTACTGAGTTTTTGTAAGTCATCCACGGCCTCAACTGGTTTTAATTTGTCGTATAGGCTGCCCAATTTTTCTATACAGACATTTCTGTGAATTCCCCAAATTACTAAATCTTCCTCAAAGAAATCATTTGGATTGCAGTACTTCCATAAATCACAATCAGACCACTTTTCACCTAGCTATTTGTCAATATCATACTCGTCCTTAAAAAGATAAGATAAAAGGTTTCGTCATAATAATCACTTCTGTAATCAAAATATATATCGCCATTATATCCATACACTTCCATTAAGATAGCTGAATCCCCCTAGTTTTAGTTATATTTTTTATAGCTTTCTCGTAAGTCTAAATTTCTTCTATCCGTTTCTTTTAGTTTTTTTTATCTAAATCAAGTTTAACGAATCAAAATTAGTTTATAAATGTTCACTCATTTTCAACCATTCCTTTATGTGATCGCTATGTGATTTCCTACTTTTTCAATCTCACGCATCTTCCAATCCATTTAGCCGCTGTGTCCATTCGGCTATTTTTAACGATAATTTCGCGAATTGCTCATTCGAAAGCTGTCCGTTTTCATACTTGCGTTCCATACTTACGAAATATTCGTCTTGCTGGGCCACAATAAATTCGTGCTCTTCATGTGTCATACTCTACACTCCTTATTGATCGAGGTGTTTTGCTAATTCATATCTATTTTCGCCAATTGGGTGGTTAGTAATTCCTTTTGTAGCGATATGTATTAACACTAAATTGCCCTCGTTTACTAATATGCGTTTACTATCATTCGTTCGCAGTCTCTTTGCTAGCCTTCACTCTCTCGCTTATTCCATAATCCTTCAATGTATTAAAAATGTCATGTTTCAACTGCTCTAAATCATGTTCAATTTGCGAGTAGTTAGTTTGTGGTTGTTTAAGCTTTTAGTAGCTCTCGGTTATCATAGATGTTACCGATGAACATATTAACTACAAAAATTCTAAATAATATTGCATAGACGTTTCTTTAGGTTCTATATAATACCTGATAAATACTTTTTAGCCTTACATTAAAAGTTACAAGGAGTAGTTATTATGTCATCAATTCAGAAATATAAATAAAGAACGGGATAGAAAGCTGGATGTATTTTATTGAAAATGGGACAAACCTAACTACAGGAAAGAGAGAAAGAAATGTAAAAGAGGTTTTTTAAAAGTAGACTGGAATACTCTTAGCGAGTTATTAGTTTTAAAATGGTCAAATATCGATTATAATAATAATACAATAAGTATTATGAAAACTTTGTATAATCCGAATAGAAATACTCTTAAGTATGAAATTACGACACCAAAAACCAAAGGATTTATACGAGTTATCGACACGAGCCAGAACTTATTGTGTTTTTTAAAAGCATTATGAAGTGCAAAATCGCTTGAAATCGACAATTGAGATAATTATTACGAATTAGGTTTCGTGATCACTAAGTTAGATTCACCATGCTTCGGTTATCCTTATCATTTAAAAACAGTGAATACTAGAATGCAATCAATACTTCAAAAAATGAATACGACTAAAAAGCATTTAATATCACATTCTTTTAGACAATCTCACACTTCTTTAATAACCGAGACAAATGTCCCACTCGAACTAATTATGGCTCGATTAGGGCCTGAATCTGATGAAACTACAAAGATAGTAAATCTTCATGTTACAAAAGAAAGATAGAAAGTGGCTTCTCAAAAATTCGGTGAATTTATGAGAAATCTCGAAATTTCATGATAATCTTTGTTTTAGACATCATTATGGCATCAATACTTTAATAATATTCTTAAAAACCTTATCATATCAAGGTTTAATGAATACTCTTTCATCATTTCGCATATAATATGTGATGGATTTCATGCTTGAACATTCTGTTTCATTTGGGAGGAACCTACATGCAACAAGGAAAAGTAAAATGGTTCAATAACGAAAAAGGTTATGGTTTTATTGAGTACAATGATGGTGAAGATGTATTCGTCCATTTCACAGGCATCCAAGAGGAAGGTTTCCGCACCTTAGAAGAGGGACAAGATGTTAGCTTTGAAATTATTGAAGGTAATCGAGGCCCACAAGCAGCAAACGTAAATAAAATATAGTGAGTACAGCTATTCTACAAGTTTAACTTGAGAATAGCTTTTTTTATTGTATGTAAATTTAAAGCATCTATAATAGCAATCATAAAGTTTGAATTTAATATTAAATTCAGAGAAAATCAACCGTGTTATTTTTTATTAATTATGTCTTTTGGAACATTTGATAATCTACGGTAGTAATAGGTTTAGAACAATAGATTTCTACTTAAATAAATTAGAAACCAAAGAAGTATCAGAAGTTCAAAATAATACAAGATCACTTTCTACAACTTTTATAAACCTTCTTCTAATGACTTACTCCCAATCAAAATGAGCATACATTACCAATTGATTGCTCCAATAATTTCTTAATATCTTAAATAGAGAATTTCTATATCTATTAATTTTCAACATTATTCTTTAACAATGTGAAAAAAAAGTACATTAAAGTATCGTTATAGGAAAATAAAAAGGCGTATCTAAGTCTAAAAACAACTTCAGATACACCTTAACTTTATATAGCTACTTTTTTTACTTCGAGTCTTACAATTTGATGCATATTGATATCTTGAATGGTAAATTCATAGCCTTCAGCTTCATGTTTCTCACCTTTTAAGATACGGTCATGATTTGTCATGAACCAGCCTCCAATTGTATCGATATCTTCGTCATTAATATCAATATTTAAGAGTGCCTCTACTTCTTCAAGTCTAAGCTTAGCATCAAGATTATAATGATTTTCCGCTATTTTCTGCACTTCAGGTAACTCATCATAGTCAAATTCATCTTTGATATCACCGACAATTTCTTCAATTATATCTTCAATTGTTACAAGACCAGATGTACCACCATACTCATCCATAAGAATTGCCATATGAATGCGCTTTAATTGAAATTTAAGTAATAAATCACTTATTGGAACCGTTTCAATAATACGAATAACAGGTTGCATAAAGTGAGTTATCTGTTTTAAAGCATTCTTTTCATCTAAAATAAACGCTGTTAACAGCTGTTTCATATTAACAATACCAATAATATGATCCTTATCCCCATCGACGACAGGATAACGTGTATATTGCTCCACATTAATCACATCAAATACTTCCTTAAGCGTTAAATGTTGATCAAGGCTAACAATTTCCGTTCTAGGGACCATAATTTCTTTTGCAATACGATCATCAAATTCAAAAATACGGTTCACAAAACTATATTCAGAACGATTAATCTCACCACTTTTATAACTATCTGACAAAATCATCCGCAACTCTTCTTCACTATGAGCAGCATCCGAT
Organism: Viridibacillus sp. NPDC093762; assembly: GCF_050279675.1. Lineage (NCBI taxonomy): Bacteria > Bacillati > Bacillota > Bacilli > Caryophanales > Caryophanaceae > Viridibacillus > Viridibacillus sp. NPDC093762. The sequence continues at coordinate 28,371 of NZ_JBNNUK010000012.1, forward strand.
TCTGACTGCATTTTCAAACCAAATAATGCGGTTAAGCCTCTTGCAGAACCATTTAATAGTTTAATGACTGGATACATAATATTGTGGAATAAAATAAGTGATCCAGCTGTTTGCAGTGTAACGGTTTCAGCTTGTTGAATTGCTAATGTTTTTGGTGCAAGCTCTCCGACTACAACATGCAAAAAAGTTACGATTGAGAACGCAATAATAAATGATACCACCGAAGAAATACGAGCATCTAAGCTAAATATCTCAAATAATGGTTTCAGGATAGCTTCAATAGTTGGTTTCCCCAACCATCCAAGCCCTAATGCCGTAATCGTAATGCCAAGCTGGCAAGCTGATAAATATTCATCTAAATTATTCGTGACCTTTTTTGCTCTTAAAGCCTTTTTATTGCCTTCTAGGACAAGCTGGTCAATTCTAGTTGATCTCACCTTTACTATCGCAAATTCCGCTGCTACGAAAAACGCAGTAAGTGCAATTAGTATTACGAAAACAACTAACTTAATGGCTATATCATTGTCCAATCATGTTCTTTATATCTGATCTGATCCTTATTTCAGATTCAGAATAAAGAATTCACCTCCTGTAAAATAAGTTACTATTACTAATCTATATGAAAGTATATGTAAATTGCAATTAAGAAGATGATTATTTTTAAAACTTTTTCATTTGTCTGAACTTTTTATTATTTATTTTTTTAAAATACAGAAATTTTTTCTGGTAAACTATCAACTTTCATTATTTCTTAAAATATTTTTTTATCATAGTCTTTTAAATATTTCATCTCCCCGTACTGATATCGGATTATGCTTTGCGAAAAATATTTTATAGATTCGAAAGCTGTTTACCTAGGGCGAAAGTTACTGATTGTTTTTAGCTCAGAAAGTAAAAAAAAGAACGCCTATAAATCGCTTTTTCGATTTATAGGCGCTACTTCAGTTATTTATAGGTTGTTACTGATAGTGCGAAAAATTCATTGTACAATGCTTGTAAAATGTTGTTCTCAAATTCTTTACGAACACCAAATACAAGGCTGACTTCTGATGACCCTTGATTAATCATTTCAATATTGGCACCTGTTTTTGAAATGGCTGTTGCTGCACGAGCTGCTAGACCTGTATTATTATTCATACCTTCTCCAACGATTACAATCATTGAAAAATTATGGCGGAAATGTACGTCGTCTGCCTGTAATTCTGTTTCAACACGTTTTACGATACGATTTTCTTTCTCAGGAGATAACTGGTGACTTCGAATAATAACAGAGATATCATCTAAACCTGATGGTGTGTGCTCATATGATATATTCTCATCTTCTAATATTTGAAGTAATTTACGACCAAAGCCAATTTCGCGGTTCATCAAATATTTACTTACGTATAAAATCGAAAAACCACTGTCAGCAGAAATACCAGTTACTGGGCTTTGATTTGATTCACGAACAGACACTATTCTCGTTCCTGGTGCAGATGGATTATTTGTATTTTTGATACAAACTGGAATACCAACTTTATAAACCGGCATTAGTGCTTCATCATGGAAAACCGAGAAACCCGCATATGATAATTCACGCATTTCACGATATGTAATCTCTTGTATTTCAACTGGACTATTTACGACTTTAGGATTTGCACAGAATACTGAATCAACATCAGTAAAATTTTCATATAACTCAGCTTTTACCGCTGCAGCTAAAATTGAACCTGTAATATCTGAACCCCCACGTTCAAATGTACGTAATACACCCTCTTGTGTATAACCAAAGAAACCAGGGAACACGACGATTTCTTGAGAATCTTTTAAGACACTCAAATTATCGTATGCTTTTGGCAGTGCTTGTGCTCGAGCAGGAATATCATTGACAATTAAGCCAGCTTCAAGGGGACTCATGTATTTTGCTTTTAGTCCAATACTATTGAAGTAAGCTGCAATCATTTTCGCATTATTGTCTTCTCCACTCGCCTTTAAGTTATCCATCAACAGTTCATCCGTGACCGAACCCGCTTCTGCAATACGTTTACGTAAGTCTGACTCAATGACTTCACAAATGACATGATCTAAGCCCAGTCCATTTGCATTGCTTTCATAGCGCTTTACAACATTTTTTAGTTTTTCTTCTACCGCATCTTGTTGTTGCAATGCCGCATTCGCCAATTCAATTAATAAATCTGTTACTTTTATGTCCTCATTAAACCGTTTACCTGGAGCCGAAACGACAATCAAGCGTCTTGTAGGATCTGATTGTACGATCGTTGCTACCTTTTTGATTTGTTCTGCACTTGCAACAGATGTTCCACCAAATTTACATACTTTCATTTCATCATATCCTTACATTGTTTATTTACTCATCTGTATTCTCAATAAAAACATTTGTCTATTCACAGTGTACAAACACTAACTGAAGTAGTCAATAAATTTTTTACCACTCATTACAAAGAATTGTTTAAATTGAACAATTATTATCATTATTCAGTAATTGATATCAACATGTTACTAGCATCTGCCTGTTATTTCAACAACAAAAAAACACCAAGAGACAAAACTCAAGGTGTTTTTAACATTGAAGTAGGTTATTTTGTATAAACTTTTAAAAGTTCTTCGCCTAAAAAGTGTAATTGCTCCCCAATCGTACATGACTCGATACAAAATCGGTGGGCACCAGACTTCCCTCGGTCTTTACGAAGTTGATTTTTAACGAAGCAACCTTCACAATAATTTTCCATCATTTCGTCAATTTCTTTTATGACGGTTACTTTGTCCATCAAATCGATTCACCTCTAAATTTCAATAATTTTTATTTTACTACTTGGAGCATATAGTTACAATTATGAGCTTTCTACAATTGCTTTTTAGTTTACGCTTTTCAAACTATTCCTATTCCTATTCCTCGTCTGCACCTTTTCATATTTCTCTATATCAAATATACTAAAGTAATAAATATGATGTAGCAGGTGACTAAATGATTGAATTATATATTGATGCAGCAACTGCTGGAAACCCTGGTCCTAGCGCAATAGGAATATTCATAAAAGGAGAAGGTCAATTAATTAAAATTGGTGAAGCCATAGGGGAAAATGATAATCATACTACAGAATTCATTGCACTTGTTCGCGGTTTAACAGAAGCATTAAAATTATCTACTGGTATGATCTCTGTTCGTTCTGATTCTAAAATAGTAGTCGCATCTATTGAAAAGGAATATGTTAAAAACGAAGCATATAAACCTTATTTGGAAGAAGCGCTCGCGCTTTCAAAAAAATTTGATTTATTTTTTATTAAATGGATTCCTAGTTCTGAAAATCGTGCAGCAGATACACTTGCAAGAGAAGCATTGCGTTCATATCAAAAAAAGCAAACTCGTTAATGAGTTTGCTTTTTTTGATATTTTACATCAGTTAATTGCTTTTTCAATTGCGTTACCATAAATACTATTGCACCAATGGCAACAACAAATGCTGCAGCAAGATAAACCTCTACATAACCATAATGTGTGGCAATAATACCCAGAAGCCATGACCCTAAGGCAATCCCTACATCAAAGAGTGTAAAGAATGTAGCAGTAGCATAGCCAGTACGTCTAGGATCACTGGATTGGATCGCCATTGATTGGAAACTTGGTACAAGTGCTCCATAACCAAGTCCAATTAACACGCCCGCGAGCATGAATAACACTGGTCCATTGACATAAGCTAGCGTAATTAAACCTAAGATAAAAAGGATAAATCCTGGAATAATAACAAACTTCGGTCCTTTTTGATCATATAAGCGTCCTGTAAATGGACGTGTTAACAACATAGCTGCTGCATAAACGGCATAAAATAAACTAGCGACTTCCATTAAACCCTTTTGTTTTGCGTAAACAGATAAGAATGATAATACACTAGCATAAGCAATTGCAACAAAACATGCTAAAGCAGCTGTAGGTAATGCCTTCTTCTCAAATAAATCTGAAAGAGCTATCGAGAATTTTTGTTGTTTAGCACCTTGTGGAATATCATCTAATTTAATCGATAGCGCTGCAATACCTCCGATTAAAACAACTGCACTCATTATAATGAACAAAATTTCGAAATTTAAATACTGAATGACCAAAAGACCAACAAAAGGTCCCAGTACTACCGCTAAGTTTAGTGACATTGTAAAATACCCAAGTCCTGCACCCTTACGAGATGGAGGAACAATATCTGCAGCTATAGAATTATTTGCTGTCGTTAAAATGCTGAAGAAAATCCCTTGTATAAAGCGCAATAATAATAGAAGTGCAAACGGCTTAAAGAATAAATATAATACGGTACATACAAAGTACCCGATTAAGCTAATATAAAGCAGTTTACGCTTACCAAAATGCTCTAAAACTTTCCCTGTAAATGGGCGTGTAATAATTGCAGATAGCAGGAAGATAGATAATAATAATCCAGCATCACTATCAGAACGGTTTAAATCTTCAGTTGCATAAAGTGGTAACACGGAAACTAATCCGTAAAAAACAAAAAACACGGCCATATTCGTACAAAAAAGACTAATAAACCGTTTCGTCCAAATTTTATCTAACTTTTCCAATAGTTCGTTCTTCCCTTCAACTTACATATCAGCTCTAGTAGCTGCTGTTGTTCCTCATCATTAAATGTTTCTATCAAACCCTCCTCAAATTGCAATACAGAAGCTAAAACAGCAGGGAATTTTTTCTTACCTTCCTCGGAAAAGGATACTATTTTTTCTCGACGATCTTCTCCTTCTGTTCGTACAATCCAATCAAGCTGCTCTAGTCTTGCAACAGTTCGTGTCACAGTAGGTGCCTCAACCTTTAAGTACTTCCAGATGTCTGTTAATGACATCGGTCCATATTTATTAATCGTATAGAGAATCGTCCACTGACTGCTATAAAGGTCATACTCTTTTAAACAACTGTTTAATTTATTTGTAATATCTCGAGTAGTTTGAAAGATTTCATGAAATAAAGGATTCATTTTCTTACCTCCGAATTTTATTTACCTAAGTAAATAATGATATAATTTTATTCCTACTAATATCGTTTGTAAAGAGGGATTTATATTCATAATTAAAAAAGAGGCTACTCTTATGTTGATTTCCCTACGCAGAATTGCCCCTCATATCATTAAAATTATTAATTAAGTCCAATACCTATCCTATAATTTGGTGAAATAAAGTTAAAATTAAATGATTCCCCGATTCCAACAATTTCTTATACTTTTTCTTTTCTTGAAAACAACAAGATACTTAAAACTATAAGTAACACAAACCCTACAATAGTAGAAGGAATAAATCCAATTCTATCATCTAAATATGAACAGGTGAATAGAGGTAAACTTATCAATAAGAACATTTTTATAAAATACTTTTTAGACATTTAATACCTCCTTTATTAACTTATCTTAAGAATACCTTGAATTTTTAATTTTTCTAAATAATTACTAAAAACCACTTATTTGAGACAACAAAATACTAATACAGATAAGTTTTACTACAACCTAGATCAAACATATTAATCACTACTTCAACAAAAAACCATAAGAGCAATTTCACTCTTACGGTTTACTAAATAATATAATTTTCAAGTTTGAAGTTTATGTTAAACAAATTAACTCTATTTTTTAGCTCTTTTGATTGACTGTTATATTTAAAAAGGCACCTATTGCACCACTAAAACCATGGTCTTCTAAGAAGATAGGCGTCTTCTTTTTTAAAATTGTGTAGTTGGCGATAACTTTTTTTAATGCTTCGTTTTCGTTTAGAGTTGTACCAATATATATAATATGTTCGACTTGATTTTGTTCTGCTAGCTGGATACTTAATGTTGTGATGACTTCCCCTACTAAGCCTTGCACTGTTGCTAAAATATTTTCAATAGGGTGATTCTTTGTTTCATCAATTCCCATTTTACCAAAGTTACTTGCCGTTAACGTACCTGCAATCGGTGTATCCATCCCTTGATAAATATCTTGTACTAGAAGATCAATTTCTTGTCTTTCACCATACTGTGCCTTTTTAATAATTTCATGATAGTCGTATATTCCTGTCGTTAATGCTGCTAGTCCGACTAGTGTTCCTCCACCAATACCAGTACCACCAACACGATTATGTGTTTCACCATCCATAAAATGAATGGATGTACCTGTACCAACATTTGTAATAATGCTGCGGTCAAATTGATGGCCATGCTGAATTAGTTGATATCGAACCCCTTTTAATGTAGCTTCAAATTCAACTATGTAATGGATGGATTTTACTTCTTTTAGTAAATTTTTAACTTGCTCAGCTCTTCCGCCTGTTAAGCCAATCTCTTCAATTTCTGGGTGATTGCTAATCCAGTCCGTTACAGCTTTTAAGTCGTTCGAAGGGAAATGCTCTAACACTAGCTCGCCAAATTCATTTTCATAAGCTAATTTTGTTAGTGTACCCCCTGCGTCTATTCCAATTGCCTTAGTCATACCATTCTCCTTTGTAATCGCCCAATCTAAACTTTACTGCTATGTGCAGTTTTGTGCAATGATTTCCTACGATGTTATCAATTTTTCTAATTTTCTAATCGCTTATTTTGAAAAAACTATATTCCCTGCAACAACTGTCTTAAGTGCAATGGCATTTGGAATTTCATCTAATTCGCAAACAAATAAGTCTTTGTCGAAAATAGAAAAGTCCGCATCATATCCCGGTTGAATGGTACCCCTTAATTGTTCCTTGCCAATTACCTTTGCGCTACCGGTTGTATAGAGAGAAATCGCCTCAAAACGTGTAAGTTTTTCTGTTGGAATGTATCCTTCATGGCTTTCCTCATGCTTTTTGCGAGCGATTGCAGCGTGAATACCAAGTAACGGATTCGCATCTTCAATCGGTGCATCGGAACCTCCTGCACATATCAATCCTTTATCTAAAAAGCGTTTAAATGGATATGTCAATTCAGCTCGCTTTGAACCGATTTTATCTACAACCCATGGGAAATCAGAAAGAATAAATTGTGGTTGAATATCTAAAATAACTGGCAATTTACTCATTCGTTCAATCAGTAAGTCATTAACAACACTACAATGAATAAGCCTATCTTTTTTCCCATTCGTTAGAGGATTAGCTTCGATGGCTGTTAATACTTGTTCAAGAGCGGCATCGCCTATTATATGAACAGCCACCGCTTCACCATAAAAACGGGCCAATTTTACAAGCTCATCAAGTTGTTTAGATGTATGGATGAATAACCCTTTATTTTGTGGCTGATTTTCATATGGTTCAAGTAATGCAGCTGTTGCACCACCAAGTGCCCCATCAGAGAAAATCTTCATCGCTCCGGGTTCTACAAATGGCTCTGAGTAAGTTGCATTTGAGATCATCATTTGTTCGAACGCAAGATGATGTCTTAATAAATGTGCTCTGAAATTTTTTCTTTTACCGATAACTTCATTGAAAGCATTCAGTGGATTGGAAAAATGCCCATAATAACTCATATCTTCAGTATGTCCACCTGTTAAACCAAGTGACAATAAATGATTAACAGCTAACTCTATTGTATTTGTTAATGAATATTCTTGCTCTACAGGTATTTGATCTAAAACTTTGTATAGTGCTTGATCATATAATAGACCTGTTAAGAGACCATTTTCATCTCGACCAATTTCACCGCCTTCTGGATTTGGTGTTTCTTGAGTAATATTACCAGCAGCCATTGCTGAAGTATTCGCAAGAACAACATGTCTGCATATACGTTTGAGGACGATCGGTTCTTGACGAATAGCATCCAATTCTTGAACAGTTGGAATGCGTATATCTTTAAATTGATTTTCATCCCACCCCTCAGCAATTAGCCATTCATCACTAGAACAATTAGCAGCCGCTTGTTTAATAACATTAAGCAACTCATCAGAAGATTTCACATTTGTTAAATCCAGTCGCAACAGTTTTTCCCCGTAGCCAATCATATGTAAATGACTATCAACAAAACCTGGATACATCACGGCCCCTTGCAAATCAAAAACCTCTTCTGCTTGGGTTATAAGTTCTTCGTACGTACCTACTTTTTTAACCTTGCCACTCTCAACAAGGACCGCTTCAACTGTTTCCCCATCACGTTGCATCGTGTAAATTGTACCACCAAACCATAATTGTCCCATTTCCCCCGACCTTCCCCTAAATTAGCTTTTCGAAATATTCCTATTATATCATTTTGAACAAAAAGGACGTATTGATAAGGTAGGTAATTCAGACGTCAATTCTTATTTAATAGGCTCCATCCTATACTGAATAAATAGTCATAAACGAAACTTTTTCCCCTATCAATCTCTAAGCCGTTTTATATGGAGCGCAACTCTAATGCAAAAATTGTAAATTTTACTTTTATGTACAAAAAAGAAGGACGAACAAAGTTCGCCCTTCTTACCACAATTCAACATTAATTATTGACTTGTTAATTTTGAATATATTGAGAAAAGTTTTTGGATTTCATCTTCTGAAAGAATTTTGAAATATTCTTGGCGCATTTCAGCACCTAATAAACTAGCTTCCTCTAAGATTTCTACCCCTAAAGGTGTTATTTGAATATAAGAAATTCTTCTATCAAATGAATCCTGACATCGAACACAATATTGATTGTGAATTAGTTTTTCTGCTAAATGTGTTAAAGAAGGCGGTGCAAACTCAAGGTATTTTGCAATATCCGTGGGTTTACTTTTTCCATGTTCTTTTAAATAGCTCAATACTAATATATGTGATATCCCTATATTAACTTTAAATAACTTTTTCCAAGCTAAAATCATGTTCTCATTTGCTTTATCAAGCACATGGACAAGGTCAAATAGGGTAGGATTATTTTTCAATGGCATCCAACTCCATATACAAAATTATTGTGCTGAGAATCCACCATCGATTACAAGTTCAGAACCAGTAATAAATGAAGCTTCATCAGATGCTAAGAAGATTGCAGCGTTTGCAATATCAGCTGGTTGTCCAAGACGAGCAAGTGGAGTTGCTTTAACCATAGCTTCTACGTATGCAGCAGAATCTTTTAATACAGCAGTCATTGGTGTTTCGATAATTCCTGGGAATACTGCGTTTACACGTACGCCAAATTTACCGAATGCAGTTGCAGCAGCTTTAGAAATAGCACGAACAGAACCTTTAGAAGCAGAGTATGCATTTAAGCCCATACCAATTTGAGCTGTGAATGAAGAAATGTTAACGATTGAACCTTTTCCATCTTCCTTCATTACTTCAGAAACGTGTTTCATACCTAAGAAAGGTCCGAATGCGTTAATATTGTGCATTAATGACCAGTCATCAACTGTAATAGCATCCATTGGTTTTTCTGATGAAATTCCAGCGTTATTAACAAGGACATCAATTTTACCAAATTTTTCAACAATATTTTCAACTAGCTCTTTCCAGTTTGCATCATCCATAACATTTAATTTCATTCCGAAAATGTTTTTTCCGTTGTCGATTGCAGCGATTGCAGCATCGTTAATATCAGCTGCAATAACAATTGCGCCTTCTTGAGCAAATAATTCAACCATTTTTGCTCCAATACCTGATGCTCCACCTGTTATGATTGTTACTTTATTATCTAATCTACCCATTATAAAAACTCCTTTGAAAGAAAATATTTAGATGTCTAAGGATTTATGTAAAACCAAATTTATTAGACAATTAAATATTATCACGTTAAAATATTTAATACAAAACATTTGTTTTATTTCTATAAGATTTATTTGTTTCTACGGATTTTGTTGTATCTTTTTCACTATTTGATATACGATAGTATGGAAGATTTTTTGATTGAACGGAGGAAGACAAAATGTCAGAACAAAAAGCACTCTATAAAGAAGCGATGAGCGTTTTAAAAGCAACAAGTCGCACTTTTTTTATTCCTATTACATTTTTGCAAAAAGAATTGAAAACAACTGTTGCAACAGCATATTTATGCATGCGAGCTATTGATGAAATTGAAGACCATGAGGATTTAGATATCGCCGTTAAAAGCGATCTATTACGACAAGTAAGTACTATGTTATTAAAACCATTTGATAATGAAGCTTACTTATCATTACTTAAACCATATGAAAATATACTGCCTGAAGTCACAATCCGACTTGGTGATTGGCTGGCATTATGTCCTGAAGATATTCGCGAGACAATCGCTGCTTCTACAAGTGAAATGGCAGAAGGTATGGCTAAGTGGGCAGACAAAAATTGGGTTGTTAAAACAAGAGAAGATTTAGACGACTACACATACTACGTAGCAGGACTTGTTGGGACGATGCTATCTGATATTTGGCGCTGGGGTGCTGGCATCGAAACAGACCGTGAATTAGCAATCGGCTATGGACGTGGTTTACAAGCGGTGAACATTTTACGCAACCAAGAAGAGGACGATGAACGTGGTGTAAGCTTCATGCCAGATGGTTGGACACGCGATGATCTATTCAAATATGCTGAGGAAAACTTGGCTAAAGGTGATTTGTATAATAAAAGCATAAAAAAACGTAGCATTTTAATGTTCTGTAAAATTCCTTTGGCACTTGCACATAAAACACTACAAGCTATGCTTAACGGTCATGAGAAAATGACACGTCAAGAGGTTGAACAAACTGTTGAGGAAGTAACGAAGGCAGATTAACCTGTAATATCATACTAAAAGAAATACACAATACAAAAAATGAGCCGAGTAGAAAAATTAATCTACTTCGGCTTTTCTATTACAAAATGTTTAAGAATTAGATAAGGTAAGTACTTCCTCAATCCCTGAAATCATATCATACGCGCCTTCAGAAGTATTTACGCAGACGACGATTTTGAGATCTCGCTTAGGGTAAAATGCAGCATGGAAATTAACTCCTGGATCATAACCCATTAACAAATACTTAGATACTTCTTCCTCGTAGGTTTTAATCCAAATTCCGTAACCATATGATAGCCCTTCCATTTCATGAGCATGAGGCGTTAACATTTGTTTGGTTATGCTTTCACTCAAAAGTTTATAGCTTGTTAACGATTCCCATAGCTTCATCATATCTGTTGCAGTAACATAAGCTCCGCCATCAGACCCTCCCTTTACAGGTAGAGAGTATATATTCGTTTTCCACGTACCATCAGAAAGATCAATATATCCAATCGCTGTTTTTGCAGGCAAAGCATCCATTTCAAAATATCCAGAGTCAAGCATTCCTGCTCGTTGGAAAATATTCATTTCAACATATTCGCTAAAGCTCATACCAGTAATTTGTTCAATAATTAAACCTAGTAAAATATATCCCGAATTATTATATTGGAATTTTGCACCTGCAGGATATTTCATTTCCTCATTTTGAAACAATGGTAAGAAATCTTGTAATTTTCTTATATGGTACATAGGTGTCTTAATCCATAGTTCTTCAAAATCGTTCATTACTTCTTCATCAAAATAATCCGGAACACCAGAAGTATGCGTAAGCAAATGGTGAACTGTAATATTTTCATCAAAATGCGGAAATTCAAATGTTAAACAATTTTGTAATTTCGACTCAAAGGAGAGCTCTCCTTTTTCGATAAGCTGACAAATGGCAATTGCTGTGAAAACTTTACAACCTGATGCGATACCGTATTTTGTAGTTTCTTCATTTTCAATTTTTTCACTTCGATTTGAGTAGCCAAAACTTATACTTGCTAGTGAATCTGTTCCCTGTTTCGTAAAAATGGTACCTGAAAATTGAGTCTCTTGTTGAACAGTCTCAATCTTCTTTAACAGATTTTCTTGTGCCATATATGATTCCCCCTGCACAGTAGATTTAGTTTATTCAAATCTCCTCACTTCAAACTACCATAAACAGAAGATTTTTGGTATTTTTTTCTAACTAATCATATATTTTCTTTCAAATAATTCCTCCTTAACTCTTCAGGTACCATGTTACCACCAGTCGCCCAAACAATATGAGTCGCATTCGCCATTCGAGCGTTAAGTTTTTGCTTTACTATAAACTCTTGCCCTAACTTTTCTAACATAACTGGCCCCTTCATACCCGCCAATGCTGAAGGTTCTAAGAAAATATCTTCGCTTTTATGAATCTCACGTAATAACATGAGCATTTCTGCATCACTAATTGTGTAGCAACCTGCTAAATAAGGCTCCATTACTCTACCAACGAAACCAGAAGCTCTCCCTACAGCTAATCCATCTGCCTCTGTTTTTTGCTCTATTCCAAGATTTTCTACAGAGATTTCATCATGTAGACCCGTCATCATTCCAATCGTCATACACGGTGCAGTCGTAGGCTCAGCAAAAAAGCTATACACGTGCTCACCAAATTCTGATTTCAAACCATACGCGACTCCCCCTGGACCACCACCTACACCACATGGTAAATAAACAAAGAGAGGATGCTCTGCATCGACTGTAATATTCATTTCCTTCAGTTGGTTTTTCAACCTTCTTGCAGCAACCGCATAGCCTAAAAATAAATCCTTAGAATTTTCATCATCTATAAAATGGCACATCGGATCACTTTCAGCTTGCTCTCTCCCTTTTTCTACAGCTAAGCTATAATCTGATTCATACTCTACAACTGTTACACCTTTTTCTCTTAGTAACTTCTTTTTCCACTCTTTTGCATCAGCTGACATATGTACAGTTACTTGAAAGCCTAGTTTTGCACTCATGATGCCAATACTCAACCCTAAATTCCCCGTAGATCCGACGGCAATAGAATATTTTGAAAACAGTGCATGTGCCTCTTCGGAAGTGAGCGATACGTATGAATCTTCTATCGTCAGAAAACCGGCTTCTAAAGCTATTTTTTCTGCATGCTTTAAAACTTCGTAAATGCCTCCACGCGCTTTAATCGAGCCTGAAATAGGCAATGTATTATCGCATTTTAATAGTAGTTTTCCATCGATAATTACTTGGTAATAACTATTTAAAAAGCTCTTCATTTCAGCTATTTCAACAATCTTCGATTCAATTATTCCTTTTGATCTAGTTGTTTCAGGAAAAGCCTTTTCTATAAAAGGAGCAAAACGCTGCAGTCTAGCTGCTGCGTCATCAATAGCTTCTTTCCCTATTTCATAATCAGTATTACTCAACTCAGAATGAGGGCTAAATTTTTCGTTTAACCAAAGTATTTCTTGAAGTGTTTTAACCCTTTTTAATTGCGGAAAAGCATTCACCAAATTAGCAAATTTAATTGAAATCATAACTATTTCCTCCAAGTTCACGATTTTGTCAAAATTTCTTTGCATAAACGGCGGAAAGCTTCGGCAAATTCCAAATTAGCCTCTTTGGAACGTTTTTTTGGCCCCTTCGTTCTACCACCAGCTTGCCTTATTTTCTGACCTAAATGTCGTGTAAAAAGTAATTGTTCTATATTACCCGATGTGTAATTTCTTCCATTTTGATCAATAGCATAACCCGATTTAGCCAATACCATAGCTGCCAAACCATAATCTTGAGTAACTACTATGTCACCTTTTTGTAAGCGATTAACTAGAACAAAGTCAACGGCATCGCTCCCTTTCGATACCATGACCGTGTCCGCACCTTCTCGTTCAATTTGATGAGCAGTATCACAAAAAATGGTTACTTTCAATTGGAATTCATTCGCTATTTTTATTATTAAATCTACAACTGGACAGCCATCTGCATCTATCAAGATTCTAGTCACATTTATAACCTCATTTACATTTTATTTACAAACTATTGACGCTTATATAATAATTCAAAATTATCATATTTAATACCATTCACGTGTATAATAATTCGCTATTTATGCATATTTATAAATATTGCAATATTGAATTATTAAAAAAATAGCGCTACTATATTATAATAGGTCAAATATTACTGGGGGTATTCACAATGGTCACAATTACAACAGAATCACAGCAAATTGCAACACAGTATATCGATGATGTGTTTAACAATTTGAAAAAACACCACTCACATGAACCTGAGTTTTTACAAGCTGTTAAAGAAATCATTTATTCATTAACTCCTGTTTTTGCTAAACGTCCTGAATTAATGGATGCAAGCCTATTAGAACGAATCACCGAGCCAGAACGTGTAGTAAAATTCCGTGTTTCATGGGTAGACGATAGTGGTAAGGTACAAGTTAACCGTGGTTATCGTGTACAATACAGCAGTGCAATTGGACCTTACAAAGGCGGACTTCGTTTCCATCCGTCGGTAAACGAAAGTATTATTAAATTCCTAGGTTTTGAACAAATTTTCAAAAACTCGTTAACTGGCCAACCTATTGGCGGTGCAAAAGGTGGCTCGGATTTCGACCCTAAAGGGAAATCAGATGCTGAAATTATGCGCTTCTGTCAAGCTTTCATGACAGAATTACATAAATATATTGGACCAGATGTTGATGTACCTGCTGGTGATATCGGCGTAGGAGCTCGTGAAATCGGCTTCCTATTTGGTCAGTACAACAGAATTCGCGGTGCTTATGAAGCAGGTGTTATTACGGGTAAAATGCCACGCTTTGGTGGTAGTTTAGCACGTAAAGAAGCAACTGGCTATGGTACAGTTTATTTCGTTCAAGAAATGCTAAAAGAAATTAAGGCTACATTCCAAGACTCAACAGTTGTAGTTTCTGGTTCTGGTAACGTTTCAGTTTACGCTATTGAGAAAGCACAACAACTAGGTGCAAAAGTTGTTGCATGTAGCGACTCAAACGGCTATATCTATGATCCAAATGGTATTAACTTAGATACTGTTAAACAAATTAAGGAAATTGAACAAGGCCGTATTAAAGAATATGTGGAACGTCATCCTGAGGCTACCTTTACTGAAGGTTGTTCTGGTATTTGGACTATTCCATGTGACATTGCTCTACCGTGCGCTACTCAAAATGAAATTGATGAAGAATCTGCTAAAACACTCGTTTCAAACGGAGTAAAAGCTGTCGGTGAAGGTGCAAACATGCCTTCAACTCTTAAAGCAATTCAAGTTTATCTAGAAAACAAAGTTCTTTTCGCACCTGCTAAAGCAGCAAATGCAGGCGGTGTTGCAGTTTCAGCTCTTGAAATGGCTCAAAATAGCATGCGTATATTCTGGACTTTTGAAGAAGTCGACGAAAAATTACATGATATTATGAAGTCAATTTATAGTAACAGTGTAGATGCTGCAAGAGAATATGGATATGAAGGTAATTTACTAATTGGTGCGAATATCGCAGGTTTCTTAAAAGTAGCAGATGCAATGATTGCTCAAGGTGTTATTTAATTTCAACACTTTCTATAGTAAAACTTCAAAGCAGTAAATCCGAACGGGTTTACTGCTTTTTAGATGAATATTCGTCTTTTTTACATAGATTTCCCTTTATTATGAAAAAAACTATCATTTACACACTAAATAACTTACAATAGCAATGAAACGGAGGCTGAATGTATGGAACTTAAATATCAAGGAAAAACAAAAGATGTGTATCAATTAGAGGATGGTCCTCTATTATTAAAATTCAAAGATGATGTAACGGGTGAAAATGGTATGTTTGATCCGGGTGCGAATACTGTTGGTTTAACAATTGATGGTGCAGGTCGTGCAGGTTTAAGTCTTACTACATTCTTTTATAAAAAATTAAATGCAATTGATGTCCCTACTCATTTCATTTCTTCTGATATAGAAAATGCGACAATGACTGTAAAACCCGCTACTGTCTTTGGTAAAGGACTTGAAGTTATTTGCCGTTTCCGTGCTGTTGGTAGCTTTTTACGACGCTACGGCGCATATGCAGAAGAGGGACAAAAACTAGAGTCTTTCGTTGAAGTTACAATTAAGGATGATGATCGTTTAGATCCACCTATCTCGGCGGATGCATTAGCTGAACTTCAAATTCTTTCTCTTGAAGAATATGAAACTTTAAAACAAAGTACTGTGGAAATTTCAAACTTCGTTAAAGCAGAACTAGCTAAAAAAGGTTTGGAACTTTATGATATTAAATTAGAATTTGGTCGCGATGCTGAAACTGGCGAAATTTTATTAATCGATGAAATTTCTGGTGGAAATATGCGCGCTTACAAAGGTTCAGACTATATTGAACCACTTCAACTTGAAAAAATTATGCTTTCAAAATAAGCAATCCTCGAAGCTAGCCAATCTATTGGCTAGCTTTTTTTATACAGAATAAACTATTTATAATGAATTATTTTACTTTACCGAATATTTTCAATATAATGAAGATAATTCGAGATTCGTATTTTTAAAGGAGAGATTAGTAATGAAAAAGAGTTTTGCACCACGTCATTTAATTCCTGTTGAACAAACTTGGGACTTATCACCTCTTATTGATTCAATTGAGACATACAACGCTGGAATTGCTCAAATTGAAAAAGACGCACTTTTATTTAATCAAAAATACACAGGTAATATTATTGATTCTTCGTCTGTCGTACAAGTATTGACCGACTACGAGAAATTAAATGAGCAATTCGTTCCTTTTGGTACTTATGCTAGTCTATCATTAGAAGTAGATCAAACGAATGATGAAGCCCAAATGCGTGCAAGTAAGTTTGGATCAATAGCTTCAAAAATCGGAAGTCAATTATCATTCGTACAAAGTGATCTTTCAGCACTATCTACTAAAATTTTAGAAGAAGCGGCTACAATTGCTCCTCAATTTGAAAACTATATCAAACAAATAATCAAGAAAAAAGCGCATCAGTTACATCCAGAAGTCGAAAAAACATTAGCAGCACTTAGCTCTTCTCTAGATGCCCCATACGAGCTATATAACACGACAAAACTGGTTGATATGAAATTCGACAACTTTACTGCAAATGGAGAATCTTTCCCATTAAATTACAGCTTATTTGAAGGCGACTGGGAATTAGAATCTGATGTAAATATTCGTCGTGCAGCTTTTGAAGCTTTTTCAAAAAAACTTCGCGAGTATCAACATACAACTGGCAAAACATATAATACGCATATCTCGACTGAAAAGACCCTTTCGGAATTGCGAGGTTATGAATCTGTAACAGATTACTTACTATTTGATCAAGAGGTCGACCGTACATTATATAACCGACAAATTGATTTAATTACTACAGAATTAGCACCTCATATGCGCCGTTATGCAAAGCTGTTACAAAAAGTTCATGGTTTAGAAAAAATGACGTTTGCTGATTTGAAAATTCCATTAGATCCAGAATTTGAGCCGATGATTACAGTTGAAGAATCAAAGAATTATATCGAAAATGCGCTTAAAGTTATGGGTGATGATTATATGGAAATGATTGAGAAGTCATACAGTGAACGTTGGATTGACTTTGCTCAAAATGAAGGGAAATCAACAGGAGCATTTTGCTCTAGTCCTTATGGATTCCATCCTTATATTCTAATCTCTTGGACTAGTCGTATGAACGAAGTATTTGTTTTAGCTCATGAACTTGGCCATGCAGGACATTTTGTCAATGCACATAAGAAGCAATCATTATTCAACAGTCGTCCTTCAACTTATTTTATCGAGGCTCCTTCTACGATGAATGAGATGTTGATGGCAAATTACTTATTGGAAACAGCTGAAGATACTCGCTTTAAACGTTGGGTCATTGCATCGATTATCTCACGTACTTATTACCATAATTTTGTTACACATTTATTAGAAGCTGCATTTCAACGTAAAGTGTATGACAAAGTGGATGCTGGTGAGAGTGTAAATGCAAATGTATTAAATGGATTAAAACGTGAGGTATTGGAAGACTTCTGGGGTGATGCAGTTGAAATAACTGAAGGAGCCGAGTTAACTTGGATGCGCCAACCTCACTATTATATGGGCTTATACCCTTATACTTATAGTGCAGGATTAACCATCTCTACCCAGGTATCTCAACGTATTTTAAATGAAGGTCAGCCTGCAGTTGAAGACTGGCTAAAAGTATTACAAGCAGGTGGTACAAAGACGCCTGTAGAGCTTGCACAAATGGCCGGAGTAGATATTACTACCGACGAACCACTATTAAATACGATTGCTTATATCGGTGGTTTAATCGACCAATTAGAAGTACTAACAGATGAACTAAACGCAATAATTATAGATAAATAATCTCTTCACCATTCAACTTCTGATTGACAGAATCAACTGTCTTTCGGAAGTTTTTTTATCCTAATATTCTAATTTATTTACAGGATTATTACATAATATGTCGAATACAAAAAAACTTGTTATTAATTTTATCCAAAGATTCTTCACTACTGTTAAAGCCGGGTAATCATAAATATTTTTACATACCTTGTTCGTTAGCCTTTTTAAAGAGGAATTCCTAAATGCCATTTCAAAAATACTATGAAACTTTAGATAATCTATTCAACATAAACCTTTGGGCGTTACAAAAGACACTTTCAAAACCACATTCTCAAAAAGTATTATTATAAAGCGTTAAATCCAGTACACATGTACAAATTGCAAGACTACATTATGATTTTGAAATTGCATTAAATTATTTGTGTAATCGAAGAAAAGTTATTAAATAAAAACTAAGAGATCGTTTCAAAGTGCCTTCCTTTTTTCTACGGAATGCTTTACAAGCCATGTCAGATGAATAAGAATAACTTATAATGAGTTTCTCGTCTATTCTTGCTTATAAATGAGCATTTTTGTGAACTTGAGAGAATTAGGGGGAGCTAGATTAATATTTTCTGAGGATTTTTCTACAAATAAAAACGCGACTTAATAATAAAAATTAAAAAGTCACGTCTATTGCCTATGTAATTATTTTATTATACAGGCTTATCTAGAAATATATTTTGTTTGTCGATTTTTTATCCAAACACCCAATACCACCAATAGAATCATACTAGCAGCCGGAATGACATAAGCCATCTGAGGGAATGTTTGTTCAACAAATTGCTCTCCGTACTTGTCTGCTACAATCATATGCCCCGCTGTATAAGCAATCATTAAAGCACCTACCCAAATAAGAATCGGGAATTTTTCCATTAATTTAATGATTAACTGACTACCAAATACAATGAGTGGAATACTTACAGCAAGTCCAAGGATAACTAAACCCATATGTCCATCTGCAACACCAGCTACTGCTAATACATTATCTAAACTCATAACGAAGTCTGCGATGATAATCGTACGGATAGCTGCAAATATTGAGCTACCACTTTTCAAATTAGGATCTTCGCCTTCAGATTTTAATAAATCCAGTGCAATATAGAATAATAATAAACCACCAACTAATTTAACTAAAGGAATTTGTAATAACCATACAGCAGCGAATGTAAGTACTACACGTAAAATAATGGCACCTGCAGTACCAATGAATATGGCTTTTTTCCGTTGTTTTTTTGGTAAGTTACGACATGCTAATGCAATGACGACTGCGTTATCACCACTTAAGACAATGTCTAGTAAAATAATGGATAAGATTTTTGATATGAAAACTGCATCCATTTTTTCTCCTTCTTTCTAGTTTGATATCGTTTACTATTCTACTCTTATTTAAATAAATGGAAAGTAAAAAACGTAGGACAGACTCTAGCATATGTGAAAGTGAAGTTAATTATGTAATGAATGAGCAAAAAGCGAGCAAAATCATGACAATCATGACTTTGCTCGCTTTTTATTTTGCTTATATAATCGAATCATTTATTTCTTTGAAATTCCTTTTTCAGGTGCATATTCTGTAATCCAATCACTATAACTACCTGTGTACAATTGTACGTTTGAATACCCGTCTTCTTTTAAAATGGCGAATAATGGTGACGCCGTTACACCACTACCACAATAAACGACTATTTGTTCATCTTGCTGTACAACATCATGCAGTTTCTGATTCGTTGTTAATACTCCATCTGCTTTTAATTGCTCCCAATCAAAATTACGTGCTCCTGGAATATGACCTGCTATTTTATCCAATGGCTCTATTTCCCCTAAATATCTCGCTTCAGCACGTGCATCTAGTAGTACTTTTTTTACTTTCCCATCAACTATCTCTTTGACACCTATTCGATTAACATAAAGGTCGTCTTGCCATCTTGGTTTAAGAGTAGTAGTTGACACTGCTTCTTCACCTGATTGAACAGCAATACCCGCTTCTTTTATGGCAATGTAGCCTTCTTTTACTATTTTGGCATTTTTAAAACCACCATATTGAAGCATCCACCATGCACGTGTGGCAAAGGGTGAAGCTCCTTGGTCATAGACTGCAATTGTTTTGTCCGTATCATATTGTAAACCGCTTCTTTCAAACAGCGACAGTAATTGTCCTTTGTCGGGCATTGGATGACGTCCCTCATCTTTTGTCATATCTGAAAGGTCTTTTTCTAAATCCCAGTATACTGCGCCTTTAACGTGTTCTTGATTATAAAGGTTTCGTCCTTCTTCTGTATTTTGCAGGTTATAACGCGCATCAATCCAGATAGTATTATTCACGTCTAAATCTTTGATCGAAATAAATACGTTCCCCATCACTTCACAACTCCTTCAAATAAAGATGTGTAGATTTTTTTCCATTCCGCAAGTTTGCTTTCTTCTTGTAAAAGCTCCCGTTCTGTTGCAATTTGCTCTGTTGCTTGAGCACTTAAATGATGACGTAAACTTTCTGCTTCAGTAGTAATAAGTGATTCAGACCAATTATTTAAACGTTTTGCTTCCGTGTTCAAATATTGTTGTGCGTCGGGTTTTGTCAATTGTTCTAATGCTTCTCTTAATTTCAAGCGATCGCCTTTTTCAAAGAATGCTTTATTATTTTTAAAATGAGATTTAACAGATTCATACGGTGCAGTTTGTTCAAACGGCCCTACAAATTCTAGTATTGCTGGCTCTTCTGTTTCAAATGGCATAAATGAGAAGCTATCATTCACATCTTTTAATTTCCTTACATCTTCAATGTAACGCTCAGTCATCTTTTTATGGATAAACTTCGCAATACGGAAGTTTGTAACACGCATTTCTTGTTCTAGATCAAAGCTTAAGCTTTGCAATAATTCTTTTAATGCTATTTGTAGTGCCGTTGTTGATGATTTACCTGCGAATGTTGCTGGATTATACGCTTCATTATAAAAATCTGCAAAACGATAATAAACTCGCTGTATTACATAATACATTAGCTCTGATAATTCTTGCTCAACATCTTTTTTTATAACGGCTGCACCTGATTTTTCAAAACGAGTATGAATAAATTGCTCAAGTTTCGTCAGTTCCACAAGGCGTTCGTCTTTACGTTGCATATTGTCTTCAGTTTGCTTAATCAGTGAAGCGAGACGGTTTTGTGTTTTCTCCGTTTCTTCTACTAAAGCTTGAACTGCTAAAGAGCTCAACTCTTCAGATAGGAAATGATGGAATGCATCTTCAAATGGTTGCAATCCTGATTCGAAATCATTTTCTTCTACTTTTTCTTTTAATGCAAGTAAACTAGACACACCAAATAATCGAGGTTTTCGAATACCGAAGCGTTGCAACTCTTGCTGTACATAAGTTTTTACTTCTACCTCTTCTTCCTTGTTTGATGCAAGATCAATAGCGTTTACGATGAAGAACATCTTATCAAGCTCAAAAGCATCTTTTACACGACCTAATTGAATCAAGAATTCACGATCTGCTCGAGCGAATGCATGATTATAATACGTAATAAACAGAATGGCATCAGCATTTCTAATATAATCAAATGCAACCCCTGTATGACGAGCGTTAATAGAGTCAGCCCCCGGGGTATCTACTAATGTGACACCCATTCTTGTTAATTCACAATCAAAATAGAAATCGATGGAATCAACAAAACAGCTACGTTTTTCTTCTGCGACAAATTTTTCAAAATCCTCTCGATTTGTACGTAAAGTCGTTCCTAACTGTTCTTTAAACTCTTCATATCCTTGTGCGAAGGCACGAATGAAAGACTTATGGACATGTAATCTCTCATCTTCTAATTCCATTTGCAATCCTTCAGTAACTTTATTGAATGCTTCTTCTAAAGATGTCACATGAATACCAATCGCCTCGTAAGACGAGATAATGTCAGCTTGTAATTGGTCAGTTGTTTTTAATCGAACATCTGCCGTTTCATGAGGATGCTCTGGTGAGACAGGTCGAATTTTGTTAATTGCTGCTGTCGTTGGATTTGGTGAAACAGGTAAAACTTGTTGACCCATTAGCGCATTAGAAAATGATGATTTACCAGCACTAAAGGCTCCAAATAACGCAATTGTAAAATCCTTTTTCTGAAGACGTTCTACTTTATTTTTGAGATAAGTTGATACCTCTTTAAATCCTTGTACATTCGCCACAGCATTAGCTGTATATAATGCTTGCTTGACTGCAATAGCAGTTTGGATAGTCTCCACATTAGCAGCATCTTCAGTAGTTTTTTCTTCTATAAGAATATCTTCCTCTGGTTGTAACATCGTAGGGTCGAATATTCGTATTTGCGCAAAAGCTTCTGAATGCTCTTTTGTCCACATTGCAACACAATTATCTGCATCCTTATTTAATACTGTTGTAGCAGCCGCTGCTTTTTTCTCATAAAACTGCTCATGCTCTTCAACATCCTCGATTTCTTTAATAACTGTTACTTTTTCAGAAAGTACCTCTAGTTTTTTCTTCAACGGTTCAACAGAGCCAAAAGATAATTGCTCTACAAAAGTTGCCTTGTCATCTTTCCATTCATCAGTTGTTCTAATAAACCAACGCTTTGTTGCTTCTGAAACACGGTTTGCAAAATTCAACAAACCGTCACCAGTTGCTAAAGCATCTTTTTTCACTTGATCTTGAATTGTTTCAAAAGGTACGTTGAATTCAATTGTATCAATTTCAAGAGATACATCATCAGTTAGTGTGCCAACATCCTTCAATGAATTTTTCATCAATGACAGCATATGACCTGAGATTTGTGATGTAATAATCGACTGATAAAGTTTATAAAGCTCTTCTTTACGTAATTCTCTTTCAGCAGCAGTTTTCTTTGCGGAGAAGAACATCCCTACCTTAAAGTCTTCTTGCATACTTTCTAAGTAGAGTTTTAGCTTGTCACGTAGCTCATAAGGCATAATACCAGCATTATTAAGTAATTCTTCACGTTGTTGTTCAAAGGATTTTTTCCATTTCTCAACAGAGTAAAGTTCTAATTGACGCTGGATATTGGTGTATTGATCTTTTAACTCTTGGCGATTTTCCCAATCTGAAAAAGGCAGAATTTCTTCATTTGTATCGAAGATTTCTTGTTTAGTGGCTTGTAAATATTCTTCATGCTCTTTATTCAATTGTTGTAAAGTCTTTTTAGCTGTCTCAACTAACTGTTCTTGCCAACCATCCATACTACTCATAACAATTTCTTTGACTGTTTGGAAATCATTATGTGGATGCTCAAGTTCACGTAGAGAAGTAAAGAAGATGCCTTTTGGAACAACTCCCCAATTTGCAAAAGAAGAATGAACGGACTGCTCAAATTCTGTAAAATCAAGTTCATTTTCTTTGTGTTTATCAATTTGATTGACGATTAGATAAACATTTGGATTGAATTTCATTAATTGTTTTGTAAATTGAAAATTTAATTCAGATTGAACATGGTTATAGTCCATAACGTAAAACACGATATCTGCTAAATGAAGTGCTGATTCAGTTGACATGCGATGAGCATCATCCGTCGAGTCTACTCCTGGAGTATCCATAACTGTTACGCCATCAGGTAGCACCGATTTTGAATGGCCGATTTCAATTTGCGATACGAGCGCACCATTTTTAGCGAAGGCTTTGACTGTTTTAATATCATAATCTCCAGTGAATTTCACTGGGTCTTGTCCTGTTAAATAAGCAATTGCGTAATCGTTTTCAGATTTATGTACTTTAACAACGTTTGCACTCGTTGGTATTGGACTAGATGGTAATAGCTGATCGCCTGTTAATGCGTTAATCATGCTCGATTTCCCTGCAGAGAAATGACCAGCAAAGCCAATCATATATTCTTTATTTAATAGTTTATTGGCAAAAAGCGTCGTTTTTTGCAGACGTTCCTCATCTGCGTTATTTTTGTAAATTAAATATTGCATTGCTGTTTGCTTTAATAATTGTTGAAGTTGTTGTTCGAATACTGTCATGAAAGGCTTTAACTCCTTTTATATGTAATAAACTCATTCTAACATGTAGAAGGAAAACGACAAACAAAAAAATCCTCCCAATTCCTGGAGGATTTTGTCGTTATTTTAAATGTGCGGTTGTTTGAGTGAAAACATATTTACTAACTGCTCCGTAGATTAATAATGTAGCTCCAATAAATGCAAATATCACTTTGACCGCTCCCTTATATTTGTTCGTTAAGTATATGTAATGAATATGAAAATCATTCTCATCTATCTTAATGATAATGAAAATCATCCTCTTCGTCAAGTATTAATTCAATTTTTTAAACTCGCATGTTATTATAGAAATAAAGTCACGTATCGGGAGTGTTTAAATGAGTACTTCTATTCAAATACAAGCCGTCTTGAACGGTACTATAAACGCACTAAAATCAGTTATTCCTTATGAAATTCAAGTATCATCTCCAACTATTACATCAGATCCTTACGAACAAAATGAAATTGGCGTACTAATTGGCATGGTTGGTGATTTAAGAGGGCGAATCATTATTGATTCAACACCTGATACATTTAGTGCAATCGGCGCAGGTATGTATGGCATGACATTAGAAGGTGCCATGTTAGAATCCTTTACGGGTGAATTCGGTAATATGATTGCTGGTAACCTATGTACATTTGCAGCAGAAAAAGAATTGGATTTAGATATTACACCTCCAACTGTTATGGTCGGGCATACGAAATTATACGGTTTCCAACATGCTTTTAAACTACCTGTAACAATTGATAACATTGGTAATCTAATCATCTTATTAACTATAGATACAAATGAATAGTATTTGAGTGTCTTGTTCAGTGAATTGAGCTAGACGCTTTTTTTTTTCCAATATATTAGCATACCCATTTTCCTTTCAAATTTTCTACAATATTTTATGTCTTTTCACACTTCATTCACATTTCACATGCTTTAGTGTGATATTTATCACATCCCACTAAAGTTTATTTTTATATGATGAACACACGGAATTAAGGATTTATTCAATTGATAAGGGAGGGTTCAATATGGCTAACAAAAATCATTCCGACAGCGACTTAAAAGGAACTTTTTACTTAGTTATGGCATTAGGTGCCTTTATAGTTGTAGTTTGGGGTCTTTGTTTTGGACTATTTCTTGATCGCTTTTAAATTGAAAGAAGGTAGGGAAAATTATGCATCTTCATAAATACGAAAAGTATTGGCTTGCATTCGGTGTTGGCTCACTTATAGTATTCTTATTAATTACTGGTATCATGGCCTTTCATAACGGTAGCCACCCACCAAGTGCAAAAAATACGATTAACCACGAAAAAGTGGATGAAATCGCTCCATTCAATAAACCAGGTGTCCATAAAGTGAAAGGAAAAGATTGGGATTACGAAGCCGTTGTAGTTGCTTCAGCATTTTACTATGATCCTCCCACTTTAGAAGTACCTGTAGGTGCTAAGGTTAAATTCATCGCAACTTCAAAGGATGTTGTTCATGGTTTCGAGGTTGCTGGTACAAATATTAATATGATGTTAGAACCTGGATACATTTCAGAATATGTAACAACGGTAGATAAAGTTGGCGAATATTTAATCGTATGTAATGAGTATTGTGGTGTAGGTCATGCTCAAATGCATTCTATGCTTAAGGTGGTGGAACCAGAATGAGTCAAGCATTAGCTAATAAATCTAAAGCAGATGTAAATAAACAAAATATTGTTGGGAAGGTTTCCAATAAAGTTAATGATTTAATGCAAGTAGATCGTAAAGATTCAAAAATAGCAATGGCTCATATTTATGTAGCTATGATTGCTCTTTTATTAGGTGGAACAGCGGGTCTTTTACAAGTACTTGTTCGTTCTGGTGAATTTAAATTGCCTTGGGGCATTGGTTATTACCAAGTTCTAACTGTCCACGGTGTTTTATTGGGCTTAATATTAACGACATTCTTCATTTATGGATTCCAAATTGCTGCTGTTAGTCGTACTTCAGGTGCATTATCAGCAAAACAACGTTTACTTTGCTGGATCGGCTTCTGGACTATGACTGCTGGTACTGCAATGGCATCAGCTATGGTGTTATTAAATGAAGCATCCGTTCTTTATACGTTCTATGCACCGTTGCAAGCACACTGGATATTCTATTTAGGCTTAACTTTTGTAGTTGTTGGTTCTTGGATTGGCGGTCTGGGCCAAGCACTACGATGGATTCAATGGAGAAAAGAAAATAAAGGTCAAACTTCTCCTTTATTATCATTTATGGTCGTTTGTAACAATCTAATGTGGTTCGTAGCAACCATTGGTGTAGCTTCAGAAGTACTATTCCAACTACTTCCATGGTCATTAGGTTTAGTAGAACGTGTTGATATTCTCTTATCGCGCACTCTATTCTGGTCATTTGGTCATGCACTTGTTTACTTCTGGTTATTACCAGCATATATGATTTGGTATGTAGTTGTTCCAAAAGTAATCGGCGGTAAAATTTTCTCTGATGCATTATCTCGTTTGTCATTTATTATGTTCGTATTGTTCTCAGTTCCTGTAGGTCTTCATCACCAATTAACGGAACCTGGTGTTGACGGATCATGGAAATTCTTACAGGTTATTTTAACTATGATGGTTGTTATCCCTTCATTATTAACTGCTTTTTCTCTATTCGCTACATTTGAAATACGTGGTAGAGCTTTAGGCGGTAAAGGCTTATTTGGTTGGCTTAAACAATTACCTTGGGGAGACGCGCGATTCTTTGTACCTTTCCTAGGGATGTTAGTATTCATCCCGGGAGGAGCAGGCGGTATCGTTAATGCTTCTTACCAGATGAACCAGTTAATCCACAATACAATTTGGGTAACAGGTCACTTCCATTTAACAGTTGCTACAACCGTTGTATTAACTTTCTTTGGCGCTTGTTATTGGTTAGTACCTCATTTAACTGGTCGTACATTAACTAAAGAAATGAATAAGTTAGGTATTATTCAAGCAATCGTTTGGGTAGTTGGTATGGGGATCATGTCAAGTGCCATGCACGTTGCTGGTTTACTTGGCGCACCACGACGTTCTGCATTCTCTGATTACGGCGGTGCTGATATTGCTAGTACTTGGGTATCTTATCAAATTGCACAAGCTGTGGGTGGCACTCTTCTATTCATCGGCATTCTGTTATTCCTTTATATTTTTGTGAAACTTTGCTGGTTCGCACCTAAAGGTCAAGAAGAATTCCCGATAGCTGAAGTTGCGCCAAACGCAGAAAAAACTCCAGCAATTTTAGAAAACTTCAAACTTTGGATAGTGATTCTTGTTGCACTAGTATTAATCGCGTACACCTTCCCTATCTTTGATATTATTACAAATGCTCCATTGGGATCTAAGGGATACAAGCTTTGGTAAATATATAAATTCTAAAACCCGCGCTAAAGATAAAAAATACCCCGGTAAAGTGGACACTTATAAGTCCACTTTACCGGGGTTTCTATGTTCTCAACTACAAATAGTTCATGAAAATTGTGCAACCATAAAATCAACTATATACAAATCTAAGTTACCTACCAAAGAAATGACTACCATTTTTTCTTTAAATATTTCCAAGACTACTACCAGTATTATCCTACAACCAATTTAACATAACGGACTACCTGCCTGAATTAAAACAACACACATATCATCAGGTTGGTCCTGTTGTAATGATTGAGGCATTACAATATCAATAGGTTCT
Organism: Viridibacillus sp. NPDC093762; assembly: GCF_050279675.1. NCBI lineage: Bacteria > Bacillati > Bacillota > Bacilli > Caryophanales > Caryophanaceae > Viridibacillus > Viridibacillus sp. NPDC093762. The sequence goes on from NZ_JBNNUK010000012.1 coordinate 56,109, forward strand.
ATTACTTCGCAATCTACCCAGCGCTCCGAAATGGCTTCTTTTATTGCATCCAACCCGTCAGTCTCTTCATTATCAAGAGATTCCATCACACCATCCGTAAAAATCAGAAGCTGAATTCTCTCATTGTAATGAATAATATCTTTACTTATTTTCATTTCATTAAAAAAACCAACTGGACAAGATCCTTTCGAAAGGGATACCACCTTTTCATCATCAACATAGGCAAAGCCAGGCGGGTGACCTGCGTTAACGTACTCAACTGTTTTTTCCTTCGTGTCAATAATCATATAAATGGCTGTAAAATAGTAATGTACAGGATTTTCTTTTTTATTAAGTATGTTCATCCACCTGTTTAACTCAACAATAATTGATTTTGGATCAGTATTCTTCCGAATGGCATCTCGCAGTACAGAAGAAATATACATACATACAAGAGAAGCTGAGATACCGTGTCCCATCATATCTAAAATAATTACCCCGTATCGATTTTCATCTATTCTTTGCCAATAATACATATCACCTGCAAGTTTGTTTGCAGGAAAATAAGAAGCTTTTATCATTAGTTGTTCATCGATGATAGGCTCACTTAATAAACTGCTTTGTACTTGCATCGATAAATCCAGTTCGTCTCTGAGCTTTTTATCTTGTTCTTTATGCCAATCTTTTTCATACTTCAAACGAAGACCAACTCGAATTCTTGCAAGTAAATCAATTTTATTAATGGGCTTCATTATGTAATCTATTCCACCTACACCGAGTGCCTCTGCTACCTTATTCGAGTCTTCTAATGCCGTCACAAAAATAACGGGGATATCCTTCAAATGAGGAATATTTTGCAGGCGTCTGCAAGCTTCAATACCATCCATTTCCGGCATCATAATATCAAGAAGAATAATATCTACACTGGATTCTTTTGGATATTCTTGATCAGCCCCTAAATAGTCAAGCATTTCATGGGCTGATGAAAGTGAAAGGAAATCATTATACCCTGCGCGTTTTAATATATTTTCAACTAAGAAAAGGTTTACTTGGTTATCATCCACGATTAAAATCGTCATTCTTTTAGCCCCCTTTAGCTTATGAATCCTACTCCACCCATAGGTACTTATAAATTCATGATATATAACTAAATCTTACTTTTGTTTGGGGTAGCTTCCTTTTTTTACTTCTAATCAGTTGTTTTAATTATAATATCCTTTACCTTTTATACGGCTCCTCTAAACATTTTCTAAACAAACAAGGGCCGCATCTGCGACCCTGAGTTGTTATATTTTTTGATAAATATTCTGTTGACTTACTATCTCTTTATATTTTCTGGAGAAAACAGATGATCGTAATGTTTCTTTACTGCCTATACCGATCAAACCATTGTGGCAAAGGCTATCATAGAACAACTGATGAACACTATTTTGTAATTCACCTGTAAAATAAATCATAACGTTCCGACAAATTATTATATGAAATTCATTAAATGAGCCATCTGTTACCAAATTGTGTTGAAAGAATACAATATTTTTTAATAATGCTGCATCTAAGTAGGCATTTTGATAATCAGTTGAATAATACTCTGAAAATTCTTGTTTACCACCTGCAGCCAAATAATTTTTGGTATATGATTGCATCTGATTTAATGGTAAAATGCCTTCTTTAGCTTGTAATAGCACTCGTTCATTTATGTCTGTTGCATATATTTTCGCCCGATCATAAATCCCTTCCTCTTTTAACAATATCGCCATGGAAAAAACTTCTTCACCAGTTGAACAACCTGCATGCCAAATACGTATTGTAGGAATTTCTTTAAGAAGTGGCACAACTTTCAAGCGGAAAGCCTTGAAAAATTCTGGATCTCGAAACATTTCCGTAACATGTATGGAAAAGTCATCTATTAACTTTTCGACAAACCCTTTTTCATATAAAACTTTTTCTACCAACGAGCTAATTTTTTCCATTTTTTCTTGCCTCATACGATTGATAATTCTTCTTTTAATCGAAGAACGCATATACTTTTGAAAATCAAAGCCCGAAACACTATAAATAACTTGAAGTAACAATTCAATTTCAATATTTTCTTTTTCTTCATTAGTTAATAAGTCTTTCACGATAATCCCCTTCTAGCCCGCTCGATTAATTACTTAGCCAACCATACACGAAGAACTGATAATAACTGATCAATTTTTAATGGCTTACTGATGTAATCTGATGCTCCGGCTTTTAAGCATTTTTCCCTATCGCCTTTCATCGCTTTTGCAGTAAGAGCGATAATTGGAAGCTCTTGATATATTTTTTGGCTACGAATATTGCGCATAGTTTCATAACCATCCATAACTGGCATCATTATATCCATTAATACAGCATCTACAGAATTATTTTCTTTAAGAATTTCTAAACATTCGAATCCATTTTCAGCTGAAATAATCTCCATTTCTTGAGATTCTAGAGCATTTCTTAGAGCAAAAATATTTCGGTGGTCATCATCCACAATAAGTACAGTCTTATTTGATAACATATTTATATTCGCTTGTGTTAGTTGCTGTTGTTCCGGATTTATTTGTTCTTGTTCTATTTTTTCTGTAACAACATTTTCATTTGTTGCTACTGCTAACACTGAAGAATCCACCTCTTTATCATAAGGTACGTCAATACCACTAGGTAAGTTTGGTAATAATAAAGTAAAGACACTTCCTTTACCTGCTTCACTATCGACAAAAACCCATCCTCCAAGTAATTTAGCGAATTCTTGACTTATTGATAAGCCTAAGCCAGTCCCACCATATTTTCTCTCTGTTGCTCCATCACCTTGTTGAAATGCTTCAAAAATTATTTTTTGTTTTTCATTAGAAATTCCTATTCCTGTATCTTTTACACTAATATCAACCCACTCATCCGTAATCTCAGTATGTGCCAACTTATTAATATATTCTTTTTCAGCATTTTTAATATGAACTGAAATTGTACCTTCGTGTGTAAATTTAAAGGCATTAGATAATAAGTTTTTCAAAATCTGTTGGAAACGTTGTTGGTCAGTAAAGAAAATATTTGGTACATTTCTATCCTTTTCAACAGCAAAATTCAAACCCTTTTTTAGTGCTACATGATCAAAATTCTGATGTAGCAATTCCGGAACTTCACTCATATTCATTTCATCAAATTGGACTTTTAACTTTCCTACTTCAACTTTTGATAAATCCAATATATCATTGATTAATTTCAATAGGTCTTGTCCTGATGAGTGGATGATTCTAGCAAATTCTTGTTGTTCACCAGCCAATCCATTTTCATCTGGGGTTTCTAACATTTCAGATAAAATTAATATACTATTTAATGGTGTTCTTAACTCATGCGACATATTAGCCATGAATTCTGATTTGTATTTTGAACTTTTTCTTAGTTCTTCAGCATGTTCCTCGAGGTTGATTTTTGCTTCTTCAAGCTCCCGAGATTTTTCTTCAGCATCATGAGTTCTCTCAGATAACTGTTCATTAATCATTCGCAATTCTTCTGCTTGAGATTGTAATTCTTCTGATTGTGCTTGTAACTCTTCAGACTGCGACTGCAACTCTTCTGACTGAGCTTGAAGCTCTTCTGTTTGAGCTTGTGATTCTTTTAATAATCGCTCAATTTCCATTCGCCCTTGTACACTATTGATAGTTATACCAAGTGTCTCCAAAACACGCTGTAAGAAATTTTGCTGTAGGTTAGTGAATGGTTCTAGACTTGCCATTTCCAATATACCTACGACTTCATCTTCAAAAATGACTGGCGTTATCATTATACTTTTAGGATTCACATGACCTAATCCAGTTGTAATGAACTGATAATTATCCGGTATATCAGCGATAATCTGTGATTTCTTTTCTATGGCACATTGTCCAATTAAGCCTTCACCAATTTGAAACTCATTTCTACCTGCCTCAGTGCCTTCACCAGCGTACGAAGCAGTTTTAACAAAACGTGTATCTTCCCCTTGACCCCGGCGGATATAAAATACACCAAAGGATGCGCCGACCATAGGTGCTAGTCTTATAATTAGTCTTTTACCTAGCTCTTCTATGTCCACAATACGTTGATACATCGTTGCAATTTCTGCAAGACCAGTTTGCATCCAATTTTGTTCACTAATTTTTCGGGTGAAATCTTTTTCTTTCCGATTATACGCTTCTAATGATCCGGCCATTTCATTGAATGAGCTGGCAATTTCTCCGATTTCATCTTGCGTTTGAATTGAAATTCTAGGTATAGAAGATAGATTTTTAAAATCTATCTTTTTAATCACTTTTGTAATAGATTGTAGCTCCTTGGACGTGCTTCTAATCATCCAACTTAGTATGGTAGAAATAATTAATATACTAAAAAATATAGCCAATATAGTAAATTTAATCATACCATTGTACGTTTCTTGCGAACTTTTTAAAGTATCATTCATAATACCTTCTTGATATTCTTTAAATTCATCAAGTGTAGATAACACTTCTAATCTCTTAATTCTTTGTTCTTCCATCAATTCATTTAAATCTGCTTTCGAACCGTTTGTCTTAATCAACTGAATGATTTTAGACTCTGTATCGGTATATGATGTATATTGCTTATCTAATTTTTTTAATAGTTGTTGTGACTGTGTCTGATTTGCAATAGTGGACAATTTAATAATATTTTCTGAAATAGCAGTATGATTGTCATTAATCGTTTGCAAACTTGTCTTAATATCCTTATCATCTGTATCGATTGCTACATATAAAATTTCTCTATCTGACCGTGAAAATAACTGTCGGATTTCCATCACAGTTTGCACTTTATAATAGCGGTCCTCTACAATTTCAGTCATATTTGCTTTTAATTTATTTAAGGTAACTACCATTATTGATAATAAAACGATTAAAAAAAGCAAGATTAAACCAAACCCGATAATTTGCCGTTTCTTGAAACTCATACTCTCTTCCCCCTTTTTTTCAAATCAAGGAAGCTGGAAGCTGATGGAAAAATATCTGTCGAATTCTAGCATTTCCCTCAAAATATCTCTATTAATATTTTATCATTTTTTAGTGAATGAAGAGATTAAAAGTCTATTACAATCGTTTCAAAATTTCTCTTCATATATTTTCTAATGTAATTGAATGTTAATGCATATAATACAAAATATCTACTAAGTGGGTTAACTTATATCTATTCCCACAAATACTAGTTGTCAAAAAGTATATTATCCATTTATAGGATTTTCAATAAATTGTTTATGGACTTTAATTTCATCCCGAAAAGTTGTAATGTTATAAATATAAAATAATTTGATTTTTCTAATAAATAAAAGGAGTGTTATTATTATGTCAAAATATACAGAACAACTCTCATATTTACAAAATCCTGATGAAAAGGATATTCCTGTTGAATTACAAATAGAGTTTGACAAACATGTAGATTTTCAACAAGAGCATTGGGGATTTATCAATAATTTATTTAAAATACTTCCATTAAATCCACTACAATATAAAGGTTTTTTAGATTTCAAAAATACTATGTTTGATGAAAACACATGCTATTTGAATAATCTAGATAAGGAAATGATGGGGTTAGTTGTATCCTCTACTAATTGCTGCGCTTATTGTTTAACAACGCACAGTGATGCATTACGTGGTTTAACAGGAGATGCTACTTGGGTTGACCAGCTTACTTATAACTATCGATCTGCAACATTAACAAAGAAACAACGCGCACTATGCGATTATGCATATTATGTTACTACTTATCCTCAAGAGACAACGCAACAACAAGTAGAGCTGTTACGTTTAGCTGGCTTTAACGACCATGAAATTTTGGAAGCTTCATTTATTGCTGGATTCTTTAATTTTACAAATCGTTGGGTGAGTACAATCGGTGCTGTGCCAAATCCAGGGCATTTTAATCATAATAGATAATCAAAAAGCCAAAGTGCTGCTTATTATAAGCGCCCTTTGGCTTTTTTCAAGATTGAATTAATTGTTATTTAGACCATTTTACAAATTATAAATTCGAGTATACTTTTCTTTTAAATAATCAGCTAAATATTTGGCATTTAACCCTTCGCCAGTTGCTCCATTTAATAGTTCAAAAGGTTTCTTAAGTGCTCCATATTGATGTACTCTTTCTGTTAACCATTCACGAATTGGTGTGAGATTACCTTCTGCTAGAAGTTCATCAAAGTTTGGAATATCTCGATCCATCGCATGTTTAAATTGTGCTGCATACATAAAACCAAGTGCATAAGATGGGAAGTATCCGAAACTACCACCAGACCAATGCATATCCTGTAAGATTCCTTCTGCATCATTTTCTGGTGTAATACCTAAATACTCTTTGTATTTTGCATTCCATACTTTTGGTAGGTCCTCTGCTTGTAAGTTTCCATTGAATAATTCTTTTTCAATTTCATATCGAATCATAATATGAAGTGGATATGTTAATTCATCAGCTTCAATTCGAATTAAAGAAGGTTGCGCTACGTTAATTGCACGTAAAAACATTTCTAATGAGACATTTTCAAATTGTTTCGGTGAGTGTTTTTTCAACATCTCAAAATTATGAGTCCAAAATTCTTTATTGCGTCCTACAAAATTTTCGAAAAACAATGACTGAGATTCATGAATACCCATTGAAGTTCCTGTGCTTAGTGGTAAACCATCTAATTCTGGCATTATATTTTGTTCATATAAAGCGTGTCCGCATTCATGCACTGTACCAAGAAGTGCAGATCGGAAATCGTGCTCGTCATATTTTGTAGTTACACGAATATCACCTCGGTTTAAACCGATCATAAACGGATGAACTGTTTCATCTAAACGACCTGCTTCAAAGTCATAATCAAGTTGTTGTAAAATTTCTAAACAAGCTTCCTTTTGCCCTTCTTTTGGAAAGAAATCAAATATGAAGTTCGTATCTGGTTGTTTGTTTGATTCAACAATTTTTTGAACTAATGGGACGATGGTTTCCTTCAATTCCCCAAATACACGGTCCAATATATCCGTTGTCATATCAGGTTCATATTGGTCCAATAATGTGTTGTATGGATTATTGTCCTTGATACCCCAATACGTAACAAACTTTTGTTGCGCTTCAATAATGCCTTTTAAATATGGTAAGAATAGACTAAAATCTGATTTATCTTTTGCTTTTTCCCAAACAGCTTCTGCTTTTGATTGAAGTACAACATATGCTTTGTATTCGTCTGCTGGGATTTTCTTATTTAAATCAAAAGCTTTTTGAGTTTCTTCATATGAACGACGAACAATTTCTGATAGTTCTTCTTTTTTGGTTGAAAGCTCTTGAAGTATTTCAGCTAATTCATCTGATGTTTGCAAACGGAATAGTTCTGACGAAATCGTTCCTACTACTTCTGCTCGTTGCTCTAGCCCCTTTTTTGGCGCTCCAGTACGCATATCCCAATAGATTACTGAAAGAGCTTCTTCATAATTATCAATTTTTTTTATGTAATTTAGAAAGCGTTGTTCTACTGACATTTTATTACCCCCTTATATCCTTCTATTTTATCACGAATTCCGAAGTAAATCAGTTGAAAGATTTTGTTTGTGGCACTATTTGGTATGTTTGTTGCTTTAACTCGACTATTTGTTGCACTAACTGATATGTTTGTTACGTTAATTCAGCTATTTGTTGCACTATCTCAGCTGTTTGTTGCACTATCTCAGCTGATTGTTATTTAGCAGAATATTCACGTCATAATATGGTGGAAAACGCTAGTAATTCTTTTCACATTCAAAAAAGCCAGCTCATTATATTTGAGCTGGCTTCTCCTTATTAAACTTCTGTTGCTTCAACTGCGAAAATAGGTTGTATTTTCTCTTTATGTTTATATTCTTCTTCATTCAATAAAATATGAATGTCTCCGTGGTCTTTTGAAGTACGGATTAATCGACCCATACCTTGCTGTAGTCGTAACAGCATGAATGGTACGTCTACTTCTTCAAATGCATTAGTAGCAAATGAACGCTTTGCATCAAACAATGGATCATTTGGCGGGAAAGGTAAATCGAAAATTATCACACGCGTTAAAGACTCCTCTGGTAAGTCTAAGCCTTCCCATAAATGATATGAGCATAGTACTTTTACTTCGCCAGCTTGGAAATCACGAATAATAGACGATAGTTCACGATCTCCTTCAAAGGCAACATCTGCACGTAAGTCTTCCGCTAATTGCCCTTTAAATTTCTGCATCGCTTGTTTTGATTTAAATAAGATTAATGTTTTTTCGTCATCTTGTAATAACTTCTCAACAGAAGAAATTTTCTCTTCTTGAGCAACCTTGTGCAATTGGATCTTCATAACTTCTTCATATTCAAATGGAGAAGAGACAGAGAATGATTGGAATTTGTTAATCCCTAAACTGTTTGCGATATATGAGAAGTCTTTATTGATTGATAGAGTTGCTGATGAGAATACATAAGGTATTTTTTTCGAGAATAGTTTTTCCTCAAGTACTTCTGTAATAAGTCGTGGCATGATGACAAGTGTCTCTTCACCATCTGTTTCCTCTAACCAGTCTACGGCATCGCCTTGAGCGATAAATATACGCATTGCGGCTTCGTATTGCTCTAAGAACTCCTCAACCATACGTAACTCATAATCAGGAATGACATACATTTCTGATTCGAAAACAAATTCTTCAAGTAAAGATTCCACTGTATCAATTACTTTTTGACCCAGCTTTAGAAGTAATGGAGATTTATTGATACGTTTACGATCTTCATCTGATTCAATGACATCATCACGAAGTTGGTCAAAGAATAATTCATGACCATCTTGTAATTTTTCCATTGTATAAAGCGTTTTTTCTCGCAATCCATCAACCATTAACATATCTAGAAGCTTTACGATTGTATAATCTTGCACTTTGTAAGTCATCGCTTTTTGTGCTGCGTACTCAAGTAAGTGACCTTCATCAAGTACAATCATGGATACTTCAGGTAGTAGTGCTAACTGCCCTTCACGTTCACGTGATTCTTTTGTAGCAATATGCTCCATCAAGAAATCTTGTGAGCATATAATTAAATCCGTCGCTTGACGGTAATCCGCACGGTGTAGTGTCTGACCACAGCGATTGCGAAGATCACAAACCGAGCACTGTTGAATCGAGTTGTAGTTGACCTTCTGCCAATCAGCATCGCTAACATTTGGATAGTCACTACGTTGACCATATAAAGATAATGTTCCCTGGCCAAAGACGCCATCTGGTATCGTTTCTACGATATCATCTATATATTCGCCGTCATGAAACTTTTCAGCCTCTTCAAAGCGTTTTAAACATAAGTATTGATCACGTGACTTTGCTAAACGTACATCAATATTCAAGTCAAGATATTGCCGTAATTTATGAATATCGCCACCATCTTTTACGAGCTGGTCGATTAAAGTTTCGTCTGCACATGCAATCAATGCTGGACGTCCAGTATAACGCGCATAAGAAATAGCTGGTAATAAGTATGCGATGGTTTTCCCTGTACCTACACCTGCTTCAGCAAATAGCACTGATTTTTCGCGTAATACTTTTTCAATTTGATAAGCCATAAAGATTTGCTCATCACGACATTCTAGACCCTTTTCAGGTAATTCATCATAAAGCATATCGCCCATCCAATCACCCAACGAGTCGAAGAATGATTTTTCTTTTGATAGAGCAAATGGTATTGCTTGTCTCATCTTGTTCCCCCTCGTACGTCAACGAAAATAAAATTATATACAACTAAACGGTAATTGAAACCTTTGTTATTATAGCATTATTCTTAACTACCTTGTTAAATGCATGTAAATGATTTAATTTTTTTTCAGTTTATGTGGTCAATTTGTGGTCATATCACAGCTATCGTAGTGTTACCCAGAAAAAAGGAAATTAAACACCCGGAAATTGGTGCACTTTATATAATAGAAGAAACTCTGTTAAAAGTATATGAAATGAGTAAACCAAACAGCCTTTTATTTTCATAATATAAAACATGTGATGATGTTCTTTATTTTCTTAACAAAAAATTATATTGGTTATTGCTAGCAATTATTCTAAAATCTAAAATTGGAGGCTAGTGAATATATGAGGAAATAATGTAGCATTAACATTGCAAAGAAAACGTTTTACCCCCATCTCTTTCCTATGAGATTTAGCATTACCTTAAATTAGTATTATAAGCGGAAAATTAGTAGGAGGAAAAAAGTGAGCAATTCAAGCATTCGAATTTTCGGATTACGTTTTTGTAAAATCATTTAAAAAGACATAAATTCATACTATTAAAAACATCTGGTTAGAGGTGTTTAATAACTTTAGCTAATTCAATCTTAGTCTACAATTATAATAGTCTTATATTACCTCTTTTTTATTATCTACTTGCGAGGTTTTTGATTTTGCATATTGATTAAACTCTGCTAAGAATAAAGTTATTGCGAACATCAACAAAATAAATGGAAACATGAAATATTCCGATTCATAATTGGTACCTCCCAAATAAACAAATAACATAAACGATACACAAAGAGCTATAGTTCCAGATAAAAACTTCATGAATACCCCCTTTACCAAACATTTTACCCCATAATAAACCATAATTTTAAATTAGATTTTCATGGAATATCATTGATTGTTATAAACGAATTGTGTTAATTACTCACATGTACTGATACGAGTTCCAAATCAAACTTAGAATTATATGTTTTCATAAAAAAAGGAATGGGTTATCCCATTCCTTTTAATATCTAGTTTCTCGGTGTACGTTGACCCCAGAATTGATAAAAATCTGTTCTGATGAATCCGTTGAATAATTTTCGTTTTTTTGTCGCTTTTCTACCGTAAAGTGTTTCAAAGTTTTCCATTGATGATAGCATGTAGACTGACCAAGATGGATACTTCGCCATATTGTCGCCCATCTCACGAATCATTTGTTCAACCATTTCTATATCACCAATACGTTCACCATAAGGCGGGTTACCAATCATCACACCATCAGTTGATAATGTAGTAAAGTCATTTACTTGCATTTGTTTCCAAGTAATCAAGTCCGCAAAACCAGCTTCAACAGCATTATTTTTGGCGATTTGAACCATGCGATGGTCAATATCTGAGCCAATGATTTCTAAAGGCTGGTCGTAGTTCGCAATATCTTCTGCTTCCATACGAATATCATCCCAAATTTGTTGTTTCATCCAAGGCCATGCTTCTGAAATGAACTCACGGTTGTAACCAGGAGCCATATTTTGGCCAATCATTGCAGCTTCAAGTGCAATTGTACCTGAACCACAGAAAGGGTCTACGAATGGGCGATTTGGATTCCATTTAGAGATTTGGACAAGCGCTGCTGCTAGCGTTTCTTTTAAAGGTGCTTCACCTTGATCTAGTCTATACCCACGTTTGTGTAGGCCTGCTCCACTAGTATCAATCGTAAGTGTAGCTACATCTTTTAAAATTGAAATTTCAATTTTAAATTTTGGTCCTGTTTCTTCTAAGAAACCTAGACGTTTATAGTGGTATTTCATACGTTCAACGATCGCTTTCTTTGTAATTGCTTGGCAATCAGGTACACTGAATAATTTAGATTTTACGGATTTACCTGTTACAGGAAATTCTGCATCTACTGGTAAGAATTTCTCCCAATTGATCGCTTTTACTCCCTCAAACAATTCATCAAATGTGCGAGCTGGAAACTCACCTGCAATAATTTTCACTCGGTCTGCTACACGTAACCAAAGATTCGTTTTTGCGATTGCTTTCTCGTCACCTTCAAAGTAAACTTTACCGTTTTCTGTTGTTGTTTCAAATCCTAGGTCCTGAAGCTCTTGTGCGACAATTCCTTCTAACCCCATTGCTGCGGTTGCTACTAATCGAAATGTTGTCATTGTTATTTCCCTTCTAACTGTTCTAATTCCCAAAATTCTAGGAACTCGGTAAATTCATCTAAAGGTAATGGCTTTGAGTAATAGTATCCTTGGATCATATCACAGCCCATTTTACGTAACAGCTGAACCTGATCCCTTTGCTCTACTCCCTCAGCAATTACCTTCATATGTAAACGATGCGCCATTTGAATAATGGCATCTACTACTGCTTGTTTATCATCTAACGAACAAATATGTTGTATAAAACTACGATCAATTTTTAAATAATTTAATGGAAACTGCACTAAATAGCTAAGAGAAGAATAGCCTGTCCCAAAATCATCTATCGAAAGTTTAAAACCTAATTGCTTTAAGAGTACTAATTTTCGAATCGTTTCTTTTTCACTGTTCATAACCGTGCGCTCAGTTAGCTCAATTTCAAAATAATACGCCGGGCAATTATTTTTCTCTAAAATTTGCATTATGGATTCAATGAAATTACTTTGATGAAAGTGAATACTCGATATATTCAATGCTATTGGCATATTTTTTATATTTTGTGATTTTAGTTTTAAATAGTCCTGACATGCACGATTAATAATACATTCACTAATCGGAATAATTAAACCTGTTTCCTCCGCATAAGGGATGAATTCCCCTGGTGAGACGAAGCCTAATTTTTCATTTTGCCAGCGTACTAAAGCTTCTACTCCTACGATTGCACCTGTTGTAACAGAAACTTTCGGTTGATAATGTAATTCGAAGCTGTCATTTTCTATTGCTTTTCGTAACTCGTTATCTAGGAGCAACACACGTTTGCTGTCTGTTTGTAGTTCGTCAAAGTAAAAAGAAAATTGACCTCTTCCATTTTGCTTTGCAAAATACATTGCCTTATCAGCTTTGGTTAATAATACTTCCGTATCATCTCCATCATGCGGATAAATGCTAATTCCTATACTAGTGGACACATATAAATTCTGGTCTTCCACCGCAAAAGGTTGTTCTAATAATTGGATAATCATTTCGGCCAAATGTACAGCTTCTCTAGGATGATGGATATTTGTTAATGTAATAACAAATTCATCACCGCCGTATCTGGCTAAAATATCTTTATTTTTCAATAGTGATTGTATTCTTTTTACTACTTCCACTAACAAATAGTCACCAACTGCATGACCAAGCGTATCATTTATTTGCTTAAAGCGATCTAAATCTAAAAATAAAACAGCATGTTGATATGAGCGTGTAGAGGATGATTCTAGTAAAACTCTCATTCTCTCAGTATAGGCAAATCTATTTGAAACACCGGTTAATGAATCTGTCATTGCACGTTTTTCAAGCTCGTCTTCAACGTCCTTTTGTTCTGTGAGGTCGGAGAAAACACCGCAGTAGTTCGTAACTTCACCTTGCTTATTACGAACTTCCATGATTGATAGCCATTCTGGATAGACATCACCGGTTTTACGACGATTCAATATTTCACCTTGCCATTCACCTTTTGAGTACAGCTCGTTCCACATGCTTTTATAAAAATCACTGTCATGAATGCCTGATTGTAAGATAGCAGGGCTATGTCCAACAACTTCTTCTTTTTTGTAACCCGTAACAAACTCAAAAGCTGGATTCACATTGATTATTTTCTTTTTTGGATCAGTTATCATGATTCCTTCAGAAATTGTTTCAAATACTTTTTGTAGTAATTCATCAGAATAGTTAGAAATAGTGTTTTGGTTAATAATCTCTTTTGTAGATATTTTTTCCATATTCTTCACCATATTTCCAAAAGAAAGGCCCTCCAGGAACTGGAGAGCCTGACTGTTCATGTTTAACATCATTGAAAGTTCAATAAGCCATGTTTTGTGCCCGAGTACTCAAACGATTTACATCTCGTACAACCGGGTAGTAATCATCTATCTACGTGAGATGCAAGCATTCACGTCTCTCCATCCATTCATTTCCTTCAGGAGAGTGCCCCTACCATAATTTGGGTTTCTCACTCGTGGGGTTTACCTCGTTCCACCTGTTACGTTTCCGCACCAGCTTCGTCACTGTGGCACTTTCAGAGAGTTTCAACCATATCTTATAAAAGACTTAGGTTTTCCTCCCGCCGTCAGCCAAAAGACTGCCTTAGCTTATTTATTCACTAAGCACGAACACTACGGTCATCTCAGAACCGTGCGAGCATGGACTTTCCTCGACAATGTCAAGCATTGCAGCGATTACCCGAAAATTCATGATGATGTTTTTCATTATAATATAAAAACATATTTAACCCAATACGACCAAAGACCTATATTCAATCGTATAGTTTATCTCCGAAAACATGTTTTTCCAAGTTCGAGATTCTTTTCAAAATATCAAAGTTTGTATTAGCAGTATGTTGTGGTTGCTGTTGTTGAACTTGTGCCGGTGAGTGGCGCTTAGCACTTTGGGTAGCCTCAAGTTCTTGTTTCAACATGTTAATCTCTTCTTGCTTCTTAGCTAGAATTTTTTCAAAGTTCTCATAATCTTGAATTATTTCATCTAAAAATTGGTCTACATCATCTTGACTATAACCTCTTAAACCAGTTTTAAAATCTTTATCTAAAATCTTTTTTGCTGATAATTTTGTATCCATATACATCGCCCTTCCATCGCAACATAAGTGTTCTTAGTATAGCATATTTCTTAAAGACAATGCTTACTTACAGTCATTTCCTAACGTTTTTTGTCGAAAACTGCGATTGCCCAGGAAATTACCTCTTCCTTTCAAGCCGATTTTTCCGTTTTTGTATGTCCGCAAGTCTTGAAGTTTTAGATTCCTTAGTCCACAGTGAGCTTTCGGTTACAAGCTTTAATGCTTGATTTGTCATTTCTATTGCAAACTCATAGTTTTTATCACGGTGTTCAAAAATTTTCGCTAGCTCAATGAGTGCAATAATTTGCTGCCTTCCTTGTAAATACGGTAAAGCTTGCTGAAATGACTTCCGTGCTTCTATATAATTCTGTTGTTTTTTTTGCTGAAAGCCTAGATGGTAATAAGCATTGGCTGCTTCTTCACTCGTATATTGATGCGTTACTTGCTGCAAAAGTTCCTCACTACGATCTATTTCTCTTAAGTCAGCATACCATTTACCAATGTTTGTATACGTTGTAGCCGATTCTTCTGCATTATTTTCACAAAGTAAATTGGTCGCCTGCACATACAACGTTAATAATGACAATAAATCCCATTCATTATGCTGTAGTACTTTTAGTAAGGCATCAGGCTGTCCGCTTTTGACCGCGTCCAAATAAATAATCGGCGCTAAATAACCCGGCACATCGTCTTGACGAGTGAAGCCTAATTTTTCTTCTTCCACTTGAGTAAGTTTCATACGTGCTATGTCATTTTTCCAAATACGTTTTGAGCCATGTAATAAATCGAGATGATCGTGCTCTTTTAATGGTGGTAGGTCTTTTTTGTTTAATGTCCAGCGAGTTTGTAACTGTGGCCAATCGAAACTTTTACCATTATACGTAATAATGGTTTTCCTTCCTTGCCAAAATTTCGATTCAAACAAAAATGCAACCTCATTACTCGGATCAGCTAGTACATACTGCTTTAATGTAAAGCCTTCCTCAGACTCCTCAAGTAAACCATTCAAGAAAATATGAGTACCTACGCCTTTTAATCCTGTTGTTTCAGTATCGTAGAATATAAGATTATTAGCATCCGTTAAAGATATAGGATGTGAGTTTTGTGTTTGTTGCCACTTTTCAAAAGCATCATATAACTCTCCTAGATAAATGGCACCATGCTTATAATCAAGAGGATAATGCTTCTCTAATAAAAAGACTACACCAAAATCATTTTCTATCATTTTTAAACCAGCATCTTGCCATATTCCTGCATAATCAGGAACGTCTGGCTTTAGAATTGGTTCTTTTTCTATTACCTGTTGTGTACTATTTTTCTTTAATAGTTTTTTCATTTGAAGTATTTTATTTTCATACGACATATTAATCATCCAACTCTTCTAATAGAAATGATTTCAAAAAATTCAATACTTGGTTTTTACCTTTATCACTTAAATCTTGTGCACCTATACAAGAAGGGCAACCATTTTGACATGGACATGCATCAACATGTTCAAACACATGCTGAATAAGTGGCTCCCAAATATCATACACCCTTTCGCTCAACCCAATGCCACCCGGATAACGATCATAAACAAAGAATGTTGGTTTCTCTGAATGCACCGCCTTCACTTGAGGTATGACATGGACATCACTGCGATCACTTTGAATGAATAATGGAATAAAACTGTTCATCGCAAACGCCACACCTGTCATAGCGCTTGTTAAATCATCTTCTGTCCAGTTTGTAGGCTGCTCAAATGATAACCAAGTAGAACTCGTATGAAGTTCTTCAGGCGGTAGATGAATTGGGCCAGAGCCAATATTATCATGTGAGTCAAATCTAATTTTCTTAAAAATAGTTGCAGTAGCCAGAATCATAACATCACCAAATGCTGCTTCTGCTTGGCCAAGATACTTTTGCTTATCCTCACTCATAACTTTTAATTCAACAGCTAGATTAGCATCTGTAAAATAATCAACATCCACTTCACGGACATAAGCTTTCTTCTCTTCCCAATCAAGTTTTTCTACCTGAAATTGCACACCTTGATGTAAATATATAGCTTCTTCATGAAGTAGTGTAAGCGCGCTATATCGATCCATTTCTCCAATTACACGAGTATTTGCGGGAATAGATTGATCTATGATGACGACATTTTCTTGCGATGCTGAACGCAAACTAATTTCGTGTGCTGGGAAACTATCACTCATCCAATGCCACTGCTCGGACGTTTTTATAAGAACGCCTTCTTGTTGTAGATATTCCAATAACTCTTGAATCTCGAACTCTCCGTACATATCTGTCGTTTTAAAAGGCAACTCAAAAGAAGCACATTTTAAATGATCCATTAAAATGAGCATATTGTCAGGATAAATACGGGCTTCTTCCGGAGAACTTCCTAATAAATAATTAGGATGATTTATAATGTATTGATCTAATGCGGTAGATTGTGCCACATAAACAATTAGTGCTGCATCTTGCCTTCTGCCTGCACGCCCTGCTTGTTGCCATGCACTCGCAATATTTCCAGGGTATCCCGTCATAATACAAGCTTGCAATTGACCAATATCAACTCCGAGCTCTAATGCATTCGTACTCACAACTGTTTGAATGGTGCCATCACGTAAACCTTTTTCAATTAACCTTCGCTCTGAAGGTAAATATCCTCCTCGATAACCTCGAATTGATTCATCTTGGATTTTCTTTTTCGTCAATTCCTTCATATACGTAACAAGCATTTCCACTCGCACACGACTTTTAGCAAATATAATTGTTTGAATTTGTGCTTCATATAATTTTCTAGCTAAATCTCTCACTTCTAAAATAGCACTTCTTCGAACACCGAAAGTTGGGTGAATAATTGGTGGATTATAAAATAGGAATGTTTTTTTCCCGACAGGTGCCCCATTATCAGAAATTAATTGGTGTTTTGTGTTCGTTAGATTCTCTGCCAGTTCTTTCGGGTTTTTGATTGTCGCTGATGTACATATAAAGATTGGATTACTCCCATAAAAACGGCAAATACGTTGCAAACGTCGAATAACGTGAGCAACATGGCTTCCAAATACTCCTTTATATGTATGCAACTCATCCAGGACAATATACTTTAAATTTTCAAATAGCGAAACCCATTTCGTATGATGAGGTAATATCCCTGAATGTAACATATCGGGATTAGTCATAACAATATGACCAGCCTTACGAACCTTCTGACGTATGCCAGGTGAAGTATCTCCGTCATATGTGAAGCTTAAAACTTCCTCTCCACTTTGCTCTATCAACTCATTCAAATCACTTTTTTGATCTTGTGCAAGAGCTTTTGTCGGGAATAGATACAGGGCACGTGAGGCTTTATTTTCTAGAATAGCTTGTAAAACGGGTAAATGATAGCAGAGGGATTTTCCAGAGGCAGTTGGTGTGACGGCCGTAAAAGATTGCCCAGTAGTCGCATAATCGAATGCTTCTCTTTGATGCGAGTAAAGCTGATTAATACCACGCTTTTGTAAAGCTTTTACTAAAGAAGGGTGTAATTTGTCGGAAAAAGGAACGAGCTTTGCTTGCTTGGCATCAATTGTATGTCGGTGCTCAATTCTCTCCATCATTTCCGGATACTGTTGCCACTCTGCTAATAGCTCATCAATCGTTTTTTTCTGCAACATGTTGTTCACCATCCTCACGCAAATAGCGTAAAAAAGTTTCTAATGTATATTTCACCGATTGTATAGATTGATAAAATCGTTTTTTACTCGTTGTTTTATAAAAAGACTGCACCACAAATTGATCCATCGCATCTAGCGCATTATCAATTTGTGTTTTGTGCATATATTTAGGTTTATTTAATAGTATCCATTTCTCAGACTCTGACTGCCAAGTTACTAATATTGCATGCCAAGCATCAGCATGTGGTTTAACTTCAAGAAAAAAATCTGGAGATGTGTCCTCCTCTCGCATACGTAAAAATCGTTGCCAACATGCATCGCATTCTTTTAATAATTTTTCTGTGGTAGATAATAGCATTTAAACACACCTCCATTTTCATTTTAAGTATTCATATAATTTCAGTGTATCAAAATATCGGAAAAGAAACTACTTATGCACGAACAAATATTCCTTTAGATTGTTTTTCAAGATTACTTAGGCGGTGTTGAACTGTTGCAATGTCATTCATATGTTTTTGAATTCCGGTGTGACGTTCCACAGACATTTGTGCTTGTAGTAACTGATCGATTAATTCAAGTTGAGTAAGTAAATGAGATATTCTTTGCATCATAATCGCCTCCTAGCGTTATGATTTCCTTATAAATTGAAATAATCCTTTCCACAAGACAAAACAAGTGCGAGTTCGATATAAATAGAAAAAATCTCTGTCATTTCTGCTATAATTTTTGTTCATAAAAATATGTTATTATTATTGTTAACGAGGTGGTCAAATGGCAATTCGCTATCCAAACGGAAAAAAGTATACTCCACCAACTTCTGAAGTAAAAAAAAGGAGAATAAAGGATTATTCCTATAGCAATCGGGGCAAAACTTTAGAAGATGAAATTGATGAAGCAAATGATTTTTATTTACAAAGACAAATAGCAGTCATCCATAAGAAACCTGTTCCGGTACAAATCGTCAAAGTAGAGTATCCCTCAAGAAGTGCGGCTGTTATACGGGAAGCATATTTTAGAACACCTTCTACTACGGACTACAATGGTATATATGAAGGTTACCATATCGACTTTGACGCCAAGGAAACGGAAAGTAAAACATCTTTCCCTTTAAAAAACGTTCATCCGCATCAGGTTGAACATATGACAGTTGTTGCAAAGCAGCGAGGTATTTGTTTTCTATTAATACGTTTCTCTTCCATGGAACGTTATTTTGTAGTACCTTTAGAAATGCTGCAAAATGCTTGGACTAGAATGCTTACAGGTGGTCGCAAATCAATTTCTTTAGTAGAATTTGAGGAACAAGCAATTGAAGTAACACCAACTTATAGTCCACGTATCGATTATTTACAAGCAGTAAGTAAGATGCTGCCATAAATTATGAATGTTTGTTAGAAAGTGAGGAGAATTTAATGGGGCAAGAAATTAATTCTCGAGGACAAAGAAGAAAAATGCGCGATCAAGAAAAAAAGCAAAAAAAACCAATGAAAGTTTGGCTTAAACGTCTTTTAATAGCAATAGTATCCGTAGGTATTGTTCTATTTATTGCAGGCGCTACCCTATTTGCATATTATGCAGCTACCGCACCTGACTTAGATGAAGAGTTACTAAAGGATCCTGTATCATCTAAATTCTATGATTCTGACGGAAAAGTATTTTATACGATGGGCTTAGAAAAGCGAGAACATGTAGCTTATGAAGACATCCCTGAAGATATGAAAGATGCTATATTGGCGACGGAAGATGTTCGCTTCTTTAGTCACAACGGAATTGACTTTTATCGCCTTGGAGGTGCTATTCTAGCCAATTTAACACAAGGCTTTGGTGCACAAGGTGCTAGTACATTAACACAGCAAGTTATTAAAAACACATTTTTACAAAATGAAAAAACACTTAAGCGTAAAGCACAAGAAGCTTATTTAGCTATCCAATTAGAGCGTGAGTACTCTAAAGAAGAAATTTTCGAAATGTACTTTAACAAAGTATTAATGTCCGGTCGTATTTATGGATATGGTACTGCATCAAAATACTTCTATGGGAAAGAGTTAAAAGATCTAAAACTAGAAGAAATGGCTCTTCTAGCAGGTATGTCACAGCTACCTAACGCGTATAATCCGTTCAAATATCCTGAAAATGCCGAAAAACGTCGTAATACCGTTTTAGGTTTAATGTATCAACACAAAAAGATAACAAAAGAGCAAATGGAAGAAGCAAAAAGTGTCGATGTTGAAGTTGGACTATTACCTGAAAACAAACGTAAAACAGTATCAACGTCAAAATATGATGCGTATATCGATATAGTCTTAAAAGAGCTTGCTGAAAATGGGGATGGGAAGTCATTAGAAGAAGGGATTAATGTCTATACAACATTAGATTCTTCAGCTCAAAAAATTGTTGAATCTACTATGAATTCAGATATATTCCCTACAAAAGAGATTCAATCAGGGATGGCAGTAATTGATACTGAAACTGGTGCAATTGTAGCTGTCGGAGGTGGCCGTAATTATGGACCTGAACGCGGTTTAAACTATGCTGAGGCTATTAAAAACCAACCCGGTTCGACTATGAAACCACTAATGGACTACGGTCCTGCAATCGAAAATTTAAAATATTCGACAGGACAAACCATAACGGATGAAAAAATGTTCTATACTGGTACTTCTAAACAAATTAATAACTTTGATAAATTATATAAAGGGGATATGACTCTTCGCGAAGCCCTTTATACTTCTCGTAACGTACCTGCTGTAAAACTTTTCAAAGAAGTGGGACCAGATAAAGCGAAGAAATTTGTCAATAATTTAGGTATTGAAGCAGACGAAATTTATGAATCTGATGCCATCGGTGGTGGTAAAATCAGCTTATCTCCAATAGAAATGGCAGGAGCATATGCTGCATTCGGGAATAACGGTATTTACACTTCACCACATTCAATTAAGAAAATTGTCTATCGAGATGGGAAAACAGCAAAATCATATACTCCAGATCCTACACCTGCTATGAATGATTACACTGCATATATGGTTACTGATATGCTACGTGATGTAGTTGGTCCAAAATACGGTGCATCTGGAACTACAGCAGCTATTCCAGGCTTAGATATTGCCGGTAAAACAGGTACAACAAACTATGGTGCAGATGAGTTCCAAAAATATAATCTACCTGAATCGGCTGTTCCAGATTCTTGGTTCGCAGGATATTCAAGTAAGTATTCTATTTCTGTATGGAGTGGCTATAAAAACCGTAAAGATCCAATTACTACAACTGATGAACGATTATTGTCACAAAGATTATTTAAAACAGTAATGAGCCAAATTTCAGCGAATACAACAACACCAAACTTTAAAAAACCAAATTCAGTTGTAGAAGCTAAAATTGTGAAAGGTTCAAATCCGTTACAATTAGCAAGTTCAAGTACACCAGCAGATAGAACGTCCACCGAATTATTCGTTAAAGGAACAGTTCCTACAAATACTGCTCCTGTAGAAGAAGTTGAGAAGTTAGAAGCACCTACTAACTTAAAAGCAACATTCGACGAAGAAGCCAATGCAATTAACTTAACTTGGGCACATAAAGAACCTAAAGATAAGAGTGTTACCTTCGAAGTTTCAGTGTCGGTAGATGGTGGTGGTGAACAAAAACTAACTCAAACGAGTGATAAGGCGTACACATATAGCACGCCTCAAGATGGTAAAACATATGTCTTCTCAGTAATAGCAATTGCAGATAATGAGAAGAGTGAGGCTGTTTCGACATCGATTCAAATTCAGGCGGCACCTCCTGAAGAGGAAGTAACACCTCCTGAAGAAAATGAACAACCAGAAGTGCCTGAAGTACCTGTTGTACCAGAGGAACCTAATGAAGGTGATAATGGTACTAACAATCCTGATAACGGTACACCACCTGTAGATAATACTGAAGGAATAAAACCTGATGAAGATGAAGAAGAAGTCGATACCAGTGGCACAAATGATGACCCTAGTAATGATAATAAACAAGCTACAAACAGTAACGATCAATATCAATAATATGAAAAGAGCAGCAATCTCCATTGGAGATTGCTGCTCTTTCTTTTATATAAATTTAACTGTCAATCCTTTTTAAGACGTAGACGAGCCATTCTCTTTTTCGTTTCAATAAACAATTCATCTAGTTGACGATAACATGCATACTGACCTGGTCTTCGTTTAATGAATTGCAAACGTTCAGCACCATTTATCGGCAAAGCTTCATATTCATCGGATAGTTGAATACTCTCTAATGTAACATTAGAGGCTTTTATGATAAACGTTTCATACAAACCGATTCCTTTTTGCATTATATCTTTTGCTTTGCCATCACGGGCAGCATGTGAACTATGGATTTCCTCTCGTAATATCTCCCAGTTAGCTAGCCATTGGTCAACTTGTTCTTTAGAAATAGCCTCTTTTCGGCATACTATCATCGCTTAACAAGACCTTTCTTATCGCGTTTTTGCCCTTCTCTACAGACGTCAAAAAGTGGGCATACCTGGCATTGAGGATTCTGTGATTTACAGTGATAACGTCCAAAGAAAATTAACTGATGATGTGTTTTCGACCATTTTTCAATTGGGGTTTTTTTCATCACGGTTTCTTCAACTTGCAATACCGAATCTTTCCAACGACATAAACCTAATCGTTTTGCAACTCTTTCGACATGGGTATCTACCGCAAGTGCCGGGACGTCAAATGCGACAGACAAAACAACGTTCGCTGTTTTTCGCCCTACGCCCGGTAATGTAACAAGCATTTCCCTATTGGCAGGGATTTCACCATTAAATTCTGTTAATAGAATATGGCACATCATTTGAATATTTTTAGCCTTACTACGAAATAATCCAATAGAACGAATATCTTGCTCTAACTCTTCTAAAGGTACCGCTAAATAATCTTCTGGCGTTTTGTATTTTTGAAACAACTTTGCTGTAACTTTATTAACTAACACATCTGTGCATTGCGCAGATAGTAATGTGGCTATCGTTAATTCGAAAGGATTATCATGTACTAGCTCACAATGAGCATCCGGAAACATCTTTTCCATTTCCTCTAAGCAATAATCCCATTGTTTCTTCGTTAGCATGTGTACCCCCTATTCGCGTTCTTCTAACCAATTGTAGAATGGCACTTTTTTTGTTTGTTGTGGTTCAACCTGGGGTGGTTGTGGTCGTGTTGGTAAAGTATTTTGCCGGAAATTTTGCGCTAGTTTTTCGGCATCTTGAGGTGTTTTGACATTTTTCTTTTTCCATTCGAATAAAATCCGGTCAACATAACGTAAGCTTAGTTTTTGTGACAAAACAGCTTCAATTAATGCTTTGCGAATCACTTCTGGAGAATGACCATCTTGATCTAGCCACATTGAGATTGTTTCAGATTCCATTGGTGATAGAAATCGTCCAAACTCTTGCTCAAATAAGTTGAACAGCTCGCCTTCTTTTAACTTCGAGCTCACCTCTACCTTTTTAACTGTTTTTTCCGTTATACAGTCGACTAGACGCACCCATAATGGCTGTAAATTAAAGGTTTCAAATAATACTCCAAGCTCGTCCACTTTTTGTAAAATTTCTATAAAACCTTTTTGCATTAGTCTTTGTAAACTCGAGGCTATTTCATCCTCAGTTAAATGCATTCTATTCGCTATATCTGTTGGTGTAGGAAATTTATTCCCGTCTTCATGAAATGCAGTCAAATGCATAATAAGCATGGCATCTAAATCTTGGATGCCTAACTCCTTATAAAACTTAAAAAAAAGCTGAGAAATAGTAACATTTCCCTGCTCTATCCAAATTCGGAGTCGATCAGCTTCGTTCGTCATTATCGAACTCCCCTTTTTTGTCTGAAAATTAACAAGAAGAATCGCAATAAATTGCGGTTCTTCTTGTTAGGTGTTATTAATTGTTTTCATTGCTTGTCCAGGTAAAACTAACCACCTGGGCATACAAGAACATGGTTCAAACAACCATTGAGACCGGATGCCCGGTACTTAGGTTGCCTACCTTTTTACTATAATCACATATCCAACTTCAGTGGCCTGCCCTTCGAGGTCACTTCAGCCTCTCAGTCAAAGGCAAAGAACGTCTTTGATTCGAGCCTTCCAGTGCTTATTAGGGCTAAACGGGCCACATCAGCATTTAATCAAGGATATAGTCTATTTAGTAAACGTGGGAATGGGATTGATTCACGTACGTGTTCTGCCCCAGTGATCCACGCTACTGTTCTTTCTAAGCCAAGACCGAAACCTGAATGTGGTACTGATCCTTGTTCACGAAGGTCTAAGTACCAAGCATATGCACTTTCATCTAAGTCATGTTCTTTTAAACGCTGTTTCATTAACTCAAAGTCATGGACACGTTCAGAGCCACCGATGATTTCACCGTAGCCTTCTGGTGCGATTAAATCCGCACATAATACGACGTCATCACGGTCTGGATGTGGTTGCATATAGAACGGTTTAATCCCTACTGGGTAGCATGTGATAAAGACTGGTTTATCATAATGCTCAGCAATTGCTGTTTCGTGAGGGGCACCAAAATCTTCTCCCCACTCGATATCATCGAATCCTTTTTCATGTAAAAGCTTGATGGCATCATCATAAGAAATTCGTGGGAATGGTGCTTGAATATGTTCTAATTTAGATGTATCGCGACCTAAACGTTCTAGTTCGATTTTACAGTTTTTAAGAACTGATTGTACGATGTAAGAAACATATTGTTCTTGTACTTCTAAGCTTTCGTCATGTTCAACAAAAGCCATTTCCGGCTCAATCATCCAGAACTCGATTAAGTGACGACGAGTTTTTGATTTCTCTGCACGGAATGTTGGACCAAATGAGAATACTTTTCCTAATGCCATTGCAGCTGCTTCCATATACAATTGGCCGGATTGAGAAAGGTACGCATCTTGATCGAAATATTTTGTATGGAACAATTCTGATGTTCCTTCAGGAGCTGAGCCCGTTAAAATCGGTGGGTCTACTTTTGTAAAGCCATTATCGTTGAAGAATTCGTATGTTGCACGGATGATTTCATTACGAACTTTCATAATCGCGTGTTGTTTACGAGAACGTAACCATAAGTGACGGTTGTCCATTAGGAACTCAATACCGTGTTCTTTAGGTGTGATTGGGTAATTATTTGCTTCAGAAATCACCTGGATTTCTTTTACTTGTAGCTCATATCCAAACGCCGAGCGTTCGTCTTTTGTTACTTCACCAACTACATAAAGAGATGATTCTTGATGTAAGCCTTTAGCAGTTACAAATACTTCTTCAGGTACTTCAGCTTTTACTACTACGCCTTGGACAAATCCTGAACCATCACGTAATTGTAAAAATGCAATCTTACCGCTTGAACGTTTATTTGCAAGCCAAACACCTAATTTAACTGTTTCGCCAACGTAATTTGACATGTCTTGAATTCGAATTTTCTTCATATAGACCTCCTGCAATTTAAACAAGTTGGCAGACTACCTATACATAGACAGTCTGCTTAATTGTTAGAGTATTAATCTTGCCATTTAGATTTCACAAATTTCTCCATGCGCGAAACAGCTTCTTCTAATGCTTCTAAAGAAGTTGCATACGAAAGACGAACTGTTTTTTCAGCGCCAAAGCCAGAACCAGGAATTACAGCAACATTTGCTTCTTCTAATAAAGCTTTAGCAAATGCATCAACAGATTCATAACCTGTTTTAGCTGCCGCTTCTGATACATCTGGTAGTAAGTAGAATGCGCCTTCTGGTTTCAACACGTGGAAGCCAGGGATTGCATTTATTTTTGGATAAATTTCTGTTAAACGTGATTCAAATGCTTGACGCATTTCTTCTACTGCATCTTGTGGACCATTGTAAGCTTCAATAGTTGCATATTGTGCTGTAGTTGTTGCATTAGAAGTTGAATGACTAGCTAAGTCAGTCATTGCTTTAATGATTTCAGCATTACCTGCTGCATATCCAATACGCCATCCTGTCATAGAGTGAGATTTCGCTACACCGTTAATAACCATTGTACGTGATTTCACACTATCTGAAAGTTGTGCGATTGAGAAATGTTTAACTCCATTATATACAAGTTTTTCATAAATTTCGTCTGACACGATTAAAATGTCTGCTTCTTCACAAACTGCAGCAATTTCTGCTAATTCTTCTTTTGTATAAACCATACCAGTAGGGTTACTTGGTGAGTTTAAAATAAGTGCACGTGTTTTATCAGTAATAGCACCGCGAAGTTGTTCAGCTGTTACTTTGTATTGTTGTTCTGATGTAGCTTCTAAATGTACTGGTACACCGCCAGCTAACTTCACTTGTTCTGGATAACTTACCCAATATGGAATTGGGATAATTACTTCATCTCCAGGGTTTAATAACACTTGGAACAATGTATAAAGGACATGTTTCGCACCTACACCAACCATAACTTCGTTTGGTGCATACGTAAGATTATTGTCTCTTTCTAACTTAGCAATAATAGCTTGTTTTAATGCTGGTAGACCGCCAGCAGGTGTATATTTCGTGAAGCCTTTCATCATTGAGTCTGCAGCTGCATCTAAGATGTTTTTTGGCGTGTTAAAATCAGGCTCACCCGCGCCTAATCCAATAACATCAATTCCTTGATCCTTCAATTCTTTTGCTTTAGCTGTAATTGCTAGAGTTGTTGAAGGTGTTAAAGTTTTTACACGGTCTGCTAAATGCTGTTTC
The DNA here is from genome assembly GCF_050279675.1 of Viridibacillus sp. NPDC093762. Lineage (NCBI taxonomy): Bacteria > Bacillati > Bacillota > Bacilli > Caryophanales > Caryophanaceae > Viridibacillus > Viridibacillus sp. NPDC093762. Next base: position 82,916 of record NZ_JBNNUK010000012.1, read on the forward strand.
AAGTTAATCTTCCCCTTTTTTTACAAGTTCAAAATACGCTTCCACCACTGTCCGTTCTCGAACAGAATGTAAACATAATTTAGTTTATCCTCTTGATTAAGATACGTAATCTCCCAAACAACGCCGGGCTCTTCTATACCTAATTTGGTATGAAGGATTTCTTTCACGTTATCTTTTTTCGACACTACAGAAAGTGCTTCTTTTTCAGAAGTGCCATCCTCCATTAAAACTTCTTCTAGCTTTGCCTTACTATCATCTTTTGGAACAAACACAGCTTTTTTCTTTCCTGCCTTATCTGTTCCTATTACCGTAACATACGGTTTCTTACCGTTATATACATATGTATCGGTGACAGTCACTAGCTTATCTGCATCAAGCACAACTTGCTTAGCGTCTTTCTCCGAAATGTAAAACGGTGAATAAGATTTCCAAGCAACAATAACGACAATTGATAACGACAGGATTAACAAAAATATCGTAAAGAACTTGATCCAATTTTTCATTATATCACCTTACGTTTCATTTATCGTGAAGATAGGCTTCATATTGCTTTCAATTAAATGCGCTAGCTCTGACATCGAAATAATTTTACTAAACGCATTTTCATGTTGATTGAAGCTCAGCTGAAAACATATCTTACTAGCTGATTGTACTTCAAATAGTCTTTCCATATGATCGACCTGCTTTCTATCCTCATACTTTTTTATTATACCAATGTTCTAATTCTAAGACCATATGTTGTAGGGATACTTTTTTCACCGGAATTGCTGGAAGAGCACGTATAAATTCCTTCCCATACGATTTCGTCTCAATTCTTCGATCTAAAACGATAAAAACACCCTTATCTTGAGACGAGCGGATTAGACGACCGAAACCTTGCTTGAAGCGTAAAATGGCCTCAGGTAGTGCTAACTTATAAAATGAATTCAACCCTTGCTCATTTAATGCTTCCGCCCTGGCTCTGAAAATCGGTTCTTCTGGAGCTGAAAATGGTAAACGCACTACAATGACTGCTGACAATGCATCACCTGGCACATCCACACCTTCCCAAAAGCTATTCGTACCAAATAATACGGAATGATTAAACTTCTGGAATAGCTTCAGTAATCGCATTCGACTACCTGAAGACATACCTTGAGCAAAGAGCATATATTCACTTAATGCTTCCGTTTCTTGAATTAACTCAACCGTTTTTCTGAGCATATCTTGAGACGTAAATAGTACGAAACAACGCCCTTCAGTAACCAGTACAGTTTGAACAATCGCATCTGCTACAGCTTCCACATATTCCGTTTGTGAAACTTGTTGAATTTCAGGCATATCATCAACAATGTAAAGGCTCGCACCATCGTAGTATGATGAGGGTGCCTGGAATTGAAATAGTGGCACCGTACTTTGAAGGCCTAATTGATCCGCGATAAAACGGCGATTGTTCGGTACAGTTAATGTACCAGATGCCCAAATTATCCCTGCTCGCGTACGGAAACTGTCTAAAACAGCCGTGACAGATTGTGCGACGTGTATAGGGCGTTTATATACATGTAGACTCCCAGGGATACTACGTTGGTCTAACTCAATCCAAGCTGAACAATCTACTTCATCGGATAAAAAGATGGCATCCCATTCAGCCACTTTTATCGTTAATTCACGTAACCAGTAATACCAGTCTGATAGTATCGTTTGCTGAGTAGGTGATAAATCATCAGGATTTTGCTGAAATATATCACTTAGTTCCTGAGCAAGCTGTACCCATTCCTGTATACTATGACTCACTTTTTCAAATAAAGGTTGCTTAATCATGAGCGAATTTAAAGGATAAGTACGCTTATTATGACGTGAACCTGACTTTTGAACGTTTAATTGATTAATCAGCTGATAAATTGCTTTATCAAAAATTTGTACCATCTCACAGTATTTTATTTCTAATTTTGATAATTGCCTAATCGGGATTTTCCCACTATCAGCCATCAATTTAAAGTAATTATGAATTAACTGATGATCATCGACAGATCCAAGTTGACCAAAAATGTACTTCCATTGTGTATACGAAAGTGCTTTTTCATCTCTTAGTGTAGCTGCCTGAATAAATTGATGCGCTTCATCTAATATCCAGCCATTAACTGATGCTAGAACTGGCTCAACTCGCGTCAAGTCAGATAGCAACATAGCATGATTTGTAATAATGAGATCTGCCGTTTTGCTTTTTTTAATCGCATTTTCATAAAAGTCAAAGTAACCTTTACCACGAGAAATAGTCGCAGCCGATGAACGTCGTACTTTATCTAATAGTAATTGTCCACCACCGGACAATGTAATTTCATTTAAATCTCCTGTCGTTGTATTCGCAAGCCAAACGAGTAGTTGCATCATTGTAAACGATTCATCATAGGAAGCATCTTCAGCAACAAAAAGATCAGCAAAACGATCCACATCGATATAGTGCTCCATTCCTTTTAATAAGGTTACATTAATAGATGTTTGTAAAATCGCTTCTGCTTTTGGTAATTCTTCTGCTAATAGTTGGTCAAGAAGATGCGAAGTGTATGAGCTAATACCTACTTTACCATTTGTTTGTTTGGCATAAATAATTGCAGGAATTAAGTACGCTATTGTTTTACCAATTCCCGTCGACGCTTCAGTCAATACTTCCTGTTTTATTTTCAAGGCATGCCAGACTTGGTCCATCATTTTAAATTGATCAGGACGCACTTCAAAATCTTTGAAAGCTCTAGTAAATAATGCCTCTTTTTCAGCAATAGATTGTGGATATGTTAACTTAATTTCTGACTTACCCTCAATAACTGCTCCCCTTAAAGCTATATTTTTATAATAGAAGTGAAGCTCTGATTGTTTAGCTACAGCTCTTTTAATCTGAATCGCATCAAAGAATAATTGCGATAAATCTGATTTTAACCTGAAAGAACGCTGATGCAATTGTTCAATTGTAGAAAGCGGGAGAGTTAAGAGCTCTTCCCAACCACGTTTTAATAATAATGCTGTTGCATAGGCATCATCATCTGCACGATGTGCTTGTTTCAATGAAATATTCAATTCCATAGCTATATCTTGTAGCTTATAGCTAAAGGCTGTTGGGAATAATATTTTCGATAATTCAACTGTATCCATTTGTTTTCCAAACCATTTTGGTAAACCAGCTCTTTTAAATTCAGCTTGTAAAAAAGGCAAATCAAAATCAGTGTTGTGCGCTACAAAAATACAATCTTGTAAAATGTTATAAATTTTTTCAGCATACGCTTCAAATGGTTGCGCATCTTTGACATCATTGTCCGTTATATTCGTCAAGTCTTGAATAAAACGAGGAATTTTCTTCCCTGGGTGAATGAAAGTGGTGAAAGTTGACTGCACTTCCCAATCTTTCATTAAAACAATCGCTATTTGAATGATGCGGTCCCCATTTTGAGATGAGTGACCTGTCGTTTCTAAATCTACGATTGCATATGTTTGACTGTCCATCATTTACTTCACAACTTTCCGATCAGTTTATATTCAAAATTCTATCACATTTTGAGCAGAATAGCTGAAGTCGATGTGCAGAAACATGGATTTTACAGATTGTTGTGCTAAGTAGCGTGATTGTTGTGTCATTTCTATTGTTTGTTGTGCTAATTTAGCTGTTTGTTGCGCTAACTCATTCATTTGTTGCATTAACTAGCCCCTTTGTTATTTTGCTGAGTATTCACGTCTCAAGACACTAAAAAAGCACCCAAAAATGGATGCCTCTAACCTTACATAACTGTCGCTTCTGGTTCATATTGAATGAGTTCTTTAATCATATTCCCCTGCTGCATAATTGCTACAGTTGGTTTGTGTTTTTTTGCTTCTTCGTCATTAACATAGGCATAAGACATAATAATGACGACATCACCTTTTTGCACTAAACGAGCTGCAGCACCATTTACACAAATAACACCACTACCGCGCTCTCCTGCTATAATATATGTTTCAAAACGAGCACCGTTATTATTATCAACAACATGTACTTTTTCATTTGGTAGCATACCAACAGCATCGAGTAAATCCTCATCAATGGTAATACTACCTACATAATTTAAGTCCGCTTGTGTTACAACTGCACGGTGGATTTTTGCATTCATCATCATTCTAAACATCATTTATTCCCCTTTTCTTTGAAAAATAATATTGTCGATTAGGCGTGTGTTACCAAAGTAAACGGCTGTAGCAAGCAAGACTTTTTTAGAATGCTCTGTCACTTCAGTAAGATCTGGATAACTTAGCATTTGCAAATAATCCAATTGACCATTTGAATTAGCTTCAATGTGCTCTTTTGCAAGATTTGTAGCCTCAATATTATTATCAAATTCGAAATAATGGTTTTTAGCAAGACTCAACGCTTGATGAATTACTACCGCTTCTTTACGTTGTTGTTCCGTTAAAAATACATTTCGGGAGCTTTTCGCTAGACCGTCTTCTTCTCGAACAATTGGCACACTTCTAATTTCTAAAGGAAAATTAAAATCACGCACCAAAGTTTCGATAAGCGCTAGCTGTTGTGCATCTTTTTGTCCAAAATAAGCCTTTGTTGGCTGAATGATGTGGAAAAGCTTTGTCACAATTTTTAATACCCCATCGAAATGTCCAGGTCTTGTTGCACCACAAAGAATGTTAGATTGTGGACCAGCCAATATTTGAATACCTCCATTAGTCGGGTACATTTCACTGGCAGAAGGAGCGAATAAAAAGTCAACGCCTACTTTTTCTGCAATCTTCGAATCACGATCTAAATCTCTTGGATAACTTTCATAATCTTCGTTGGGCCCAAATTGCGCAGGATTGACGAAAAGGCTCATGACAACCATGTCATTTTCTTGTCGTGCAGCTGTTGCTAGTGCCATATGACCTTCATGTAAATAGCCCATTGTCGGAATGAGACCGATTGTTTTATCAGCTTTTTTTGCTGCAGTAATGTGTGCCGTTAATTCTTTGATAGTTGAAACGATTTTCATTTTCTTATGCCTCCGTATAGCTGTTCAAGTTGATGATCTGTCATCGTGAAGCGATGCTCTACTTTTGGAAAAGAACCTTGCTTAACTGCTTTTGTATAGCTTTCGATACCTTTTAACATCAATTCTCCTGCAGGTGCAAACTTTTCAACAAATTTCGGTACATGGTGAGTTCCATATGCAAGAGCATCATGGTAAACGAGTACTTGTCCATCAACATCTGCTCCCGCACCTATTCCTATTACTGGGATTTTAAGTGCTTTTGTAATTTCTGCTGCTAGCTGATATGGTATACATTCAAGAACAAGCGCACATGCTCCCGCCTCTTCGACTTTTTTTGCATCTTGTAATAATTTTTCTGCAGCAACAGCTGTTTTTCCCTGCACTTTATACCCCCCAAGAACTGCCGCAGATTGTGGTAGTAAACCTAAATGTGCTACTACTGGAATCCCTGTATTTACTAAAGAGGATATGACATTGACAACAGCCTCTGCCCCTTCAACTTTTAAGGCACTAGCACCTGTCTGTTGAAACATATGAATCGCAGTTTGCAGTGTTTGGTCAATATTTCCATGATATGAACCAAACGGCATATCAACTACGATAAAAGTATCCTTTGCTCCTCTTTTTACAGCTTTTGCATGATGGACCATATCTGTGACTGTCACTGGAACAGTTGAATCATAGCCAAGCACGACCATACCAAGGGAATCACCTACTAAAATCATATCTACTTCAGCTTCTTCAGCTAGTTTTGCAGATGGGTAATCATATGCAGTAAGCATAACAATTTTGTCGCTTTGCTCTTTCATTTTCAAAAAATGAGTCGTTGTTTTCAAAACGCTTCCTCCTCTATTCAGGAAGAAAACAAAAAACCCCTCTGTCTAAAAATGGACAGAAGGGTTGCGTATTCAATGAATTGCATCGTTTTCTTCCGTCCCTGTCTATTACTAGATCAAGGCGAATCTCTTTAGTTATAGTTTTTATAGCGAGGTACAGTTCAATCAAATTGATACTGTCCTATATTTCAACTATAACAAGTTTGTCGATACATGCCAATCTTTATTTTTCGAGTGTAATATCAGCCGAATAGATACCTTTTATTGTGCCATCATCTAATTGCAATTGTAAAACACCATCATTTGTTATTCCGATTGCTTTACCAATGAATACTTCTTGCAATGTTGATGCTCGAATACGATTTCCAATAGTACAAGAATAACTTTCCCATTGAGACTTAATCGGTTCAAAACCTTCTTTTACATATTGTGAACTGTAAATTTCTAAGTAATAAAGTATTTTAGCAACTAAAGTTGCACGATCTATATGTTTGCCATTAGCTATTTTAAGGGATGTTGCGATGTCTTTTATTTCTTCATCGAAATCATTTGGCTGATGATTTACGTTTATACCGATCCCCATAATAATTGCATTTACGCGGTCAGGATCTGCTTGTAATTCTGTTAAAATCCCAGTACATTTCTTACCATTTATCAATAAATCATTTGGCCATTTAATTTCTGGTTGTACACCTGTTATGTCAGCTATAGCTTTAGTCAATGCCACTGCAGCTACTAAAGTAAATTGAGGCGCTTCATAAGGAGCTATCTCTGGTCGAAGGATGACACTCATCCAAATCCCTTTACCTTTCGTCGACTTCCATTCACGCATCATACGGCCACGGCCCGCTGTCTGCTCCTCGCAAATGATAACAGTACCTTCTGGCGCTCCCTCTTGTGCTTTATTATGTGCAATTGCTTGAGTAGAGGTCATTGACTGTTCATATATAATACGGTTGCCGAAATTTTCCGTTTCAAGAGCCATTGAAATATTTGCATCGTCGACTGTATCAGGCGTTGCGGTTAAAACATAGCCTCTTTTTTTTACTGTTTCAAAGGCATAACCCTTTTCTTGAAGTTGCTTCATATGCTTCCAAATTGCCGTTCTAGAGATGCCAAATTCATCTGCTAGCTGTTGTCCGGAGATTGGTTCTCCATTAGCCTCAACTAATCGCTTAATAATTTCATTTTTCAATGTTGCTTTCATGAGTGAACCAATCCTTTATCTTTTGTCGATCATTGACAAGTTTATTTAATAGTATTTCATCGACTATTTTATCGATTACCCTTTTTAACCACGGTCCACTTTTTTTACCGCTCCACTCAATCAAGTCTCGGCCATTGACGACAATTTCAGAACGTGATTGAATGGCTAGTGTATTCTTTTTCTGTACAATTTCGGATCGTTTTAAATCGTCATTCGAATGCAAAAATTTCACAGCAAAATCATTTGCAATTTCTAATATTGGTAAGTCAAACTCAAAATAGTCTCTCGCAGTCCATCCAGAAGTAGTCCTAATTTCATAAGCTTGTAATACTTGTTTCACATAATTTTTTTCTTTGTTTGAACAATTAAACGTATTTAAAAGTTGAACAGCATTTTCATCCTGTTGTAATAAAATGAAAAACGCCCAGCCGTTAACTGGATTTCCAAAGCTCTCGAAAGTACGCCAATACTCTACATGTTTCGAAAAATCTCCCGGTAAATGGTCGACAAGCCGCGTATCGTTTACGTAACGAATCGCTTTTTGCACATTTGAACTTGTCCATACTTTGTCAAATTCTACTTTTATCCGTTCTTTCGCAATAAAGCCTATATCTTCTGCTTGATTACGGATTGCTTTGAAGGTTTCTTCTTCAATAGCAAAACCGAGCTGTGCACTGAATCTGATTGCGCGAAGCATTCGCAGTGCATCCTCACTAAAACGACTACTAGCATTCCCCACAGCCCGTATTATTTGAGATGATAAATCACTTTGTCCACCAAATAGATCTACTATTTCTTTTGACCCACGCATAGCCATTGCATTAATCGTGAAATCACGGCGTTTTAAATCTTCTTCTAAGGAACGTACAAATTGCACATCATTCGGCCGACGATGATCTGCATACTCTCCTTCTGTTCGATATGTTGTGACTTCTACGGGACTAAGAGAATGAATCACTAATACTGTTCCATGAGCGATACCGACATCTGCAGTACGTGAAAAAACAGTTTTCACTTCTTCAGGTAAAGCACTCGTTGCAACATCGACGTCATTGGCTAACTGGCCTCGTAAATAATCTCTTACTGCACCTCCAACAATAACCGCTTCATAACCAAACTTCTCTAAAGATTGTATGATATCAAAAGCGGCTTGCCAATTCTCATCTAACTTCATTTTTCCGTGCCACCTTCTCATAAAGAGCCTCGTATTGCTCCACTATTTTCGAGGAATGGAAGCAATGATTTGCTCTATAAATTGCCGCTTCACGGAAAGATTGTAATTTGTATTCGTCTTGTAGTAAATCGATAGCATATTTAGCTGCTTGATTTGTATCACCTAACTCTACTATATAACCATTCTGACCATGTTCAATCACTTCTGGTATACCGCCAACATTCGTACCAATTCCAGGTACACCACAAGCCATTGCCTCTAATAAAACAAGGCCAAACGATTCTTTTTCAGACATGAGTAATTTCAAATCACTCATCGCATAAAGTTCAGATAAATTATCTTGTTTCCCTAAAAACAAAATATCATTCACAAATGGACATTTCTTTATTTCTTCCATAATTCGATGCTTTTCAGGTCCATCTCCAACAAGTAGTAATTTTGCAGGCATTTGCGCTCTCACTTGAATAAACGTTTTGATAATGTCTGGAATATGTTTTACTTTCCGGAAATTTGATACATGAATTAGTACCCGTTCATTATCCAATATGCCAAAATCTCGCTTTAATTGTGTGCCATCTTTTGGTGTATATTCCCGTTCATCAACAAAATTATAAATTGTTTCGATTGGTTTATTTGTTTCGATTAGTTCATAAGTTTGGCGCTTCAAGGAATTCGAAACAGCAGTTACAATATCAGATTTTTCAATACCATAACGGATTGCGCCAGTAAGTGATGAATCATAGCCTAATACCGTAATATCAGTACCGTGGAGCGTTGTAACTATACCGACATCTTCACCTGCCATATCTCGTCCCAACACCGCACATACAGCGTGTGGAATAGCATAATGCACATGCAACACATCTAGTTTCTCACTTTTAATAACATCTGCCATTTTACTTGCTAGCGCAATATCATATGGAGAATGTTGAAATACGGAATAACTATTTACTTCAACTTCATGATAAAAAATAGTTGGATAAATTTTATTTAAGCGAAAAGGCATACTAGAAGTGATGAAATGAATTTCATGACCTTTCTCAGCCAACATCTTACCAAGCTCAGTAGCAATAACACCTGAGCCTCCAACAGTCGGATAACAAGTTATACCAATTTTCATTTTACGCACCCGACCACTTCCTTTCTTTCTTACTTACATCTATTTTTGTAGAATATTTATCTAAATACTCTCGGGAATTAATTCATTTTAACAGTTAGTCGTTGGTGAAAGGCATTAATTTCTTCGTTCTTCTATTAATCGCCAGTCAATAAAACCCTCTTGTAGTCCTTTAAGTAGTACCTCAGCAGTTCCCATATTTGTCGCTAAAGGAATTTGGTAGACATCACATAGGCGGATTAATGCAGAAACATCTGGCTCATGTGGTTGTGCTGTTAATGGGTCTCGGAAGAAAATAATCATATCCATGTCATTGTCAGCAATCATTCCACCAATTTGTTGATCTCCTCCAAGAGGTCCTGAACGGAATCTTGTAACTGGTAAACCCGTTTCATCGATAACACGTTGCCCTGTCGTTCCTGTCGCATATAAGCTATGTTCGGCTAAAATATCACGATATGCTGTTACGAATTGGATTAGACTATCCTTTTTATTATCATGCGCGATTAAACTAATTTTCACAGAGCTCATTCCATTCTTATAAAATATTTTCTAAGCCGTATACTAATTCATCTAGCTCCATTACTTTTTCAATTGAAAACTTTACACCTGACATAAATGACGTACGGTTAAATGAATCGTGGCGTAGAGTGAGTAATTGTCCTTCTCCACCAAATAGTACTTGCTGATGAGCTACAAGTCCAGGAAGACGTACGCTATGAATACGTAAACCTTCAAAATCAGCACCTCTAGCACCTGGAAGTGTTTCTACTTCATCTGGATGTCCTTGTTTGTGACTTCTTCTATTTTCTTGTATTAATTGGGCTGTTTTAATCGCCGTGCCTGAAGGAGCATCTAATTTTCTATCATGATGCATTTCAATAATTTCAACTTCTGGTAAATAGGCTGCTGCCATTTGTGAAAATTTCATCATTAAAACTGCACCTATTGCAAAATTTGGTGCAATGATGGCACCAAGTTGTAAATTGGCGGATAGTTCCGTTAATTCTTCTAATTGCTCATCTGTAAAACCAGTCGTACCAATAACTGGACGCACACCATTTTGAAGTGCTTCTTTCGTATGCTTATACACAGCTTCAGGTGTGGTTAAATCCACAAAAACATCTGGTTTTGACGTTTTAAACAAATCTTCTAAATTTCTAAAAACAGGTACATGATAAGTATTAGGGAATTCTGTATAATTCTCCAGTGAATTTGCGATTTCTCTATGGTCAAGTACTGCTACTAATTCCATTTGATCGCTCTTCATTACTGTATGTACAGCTTCGGATCCCATTTTACCTCTTGGCCCAGCTATTGCAACACGAATTGTCATTAATTTTCTTCCTTTCTAGTCCAGCGATCTTTGTCGCGTGTTTCAAATTTATGTAAAACTCTTTGTAAAGCTTCTGCCATATCAATATTTTCTGCATTTGCAAAACAGATGAGGACAAATAAAAAGTCTCCAAATTCCTCTTCTAATGATTTGACTGCTTCTGTAGGCTTTTTCTTTTTCATGCCATAGACATTTTGCACTTCTCTTGATAATTCGCCAAGTTCTTCTGTCAATCGTGCTAATAATTCAAATGGCGGAAAGTAACCTTCCTTAAACTGTCCTATGTATTCATCTACTTGTTTTTGCATTTGTTGCATTGTTACATCCTTGCTCATATATACAACTCTCCTCTATTCATCGTAATCAATAATACTTGTAGTTGTCAAAATGTCGAAAATACAAGATAATATATTTCTATAAAAGAAAATATGTAAACTCTTCCATATGGTTTATCAAGAGTGATTGCCATTGACCTCTCTCTATTGTAAATCAAATAGGTAATGGATAAACTACTTATTCAGTTTTTCTTACAGCCATTTCTATTATACAGTCTACTAACCAAAAATGAGGTGAAAATCAATGCCAAATATTAAATTAAAAAATGTACTGTTTATTATTCTCGGTGCAGCTATCTTCAGTTTTGGATTTATTCATTTTAACGTTCAAAATGAACTAGGAGAAGGCGGCTTTACAGGAATCACTTTAATTTTGTATTTCGTTTTCAAATGGGATCCAGCATTGATGAACTTAGTACTAAATGTACCGATGTTTATACTCGGTTGGAAATTACTTGGACGTAAAATGTTTGTTTATACATTGATTGGAACAGTTTCTGTCTCTGTTTTCATGAAAATCTTCCAAATTTATCAGATTGATATTGGTTTGAAGGACGATATGTTCTTAGTTGCATTATTCGCAGGTGTTTTCCTAGGTGCTGGACTCGGTATTATTTTCCGATATGGCGGTACTACTGGAGGCGTTGATATTATTGCACGTCTAGTTAATAAATATATCGGATGGCCGATGGGAAAAACAATGTTCATGTTTGACGCTATCGTAATTGTACTGTCGTGGACAACTTTTCTTAATTCACGTTCAATGATGTATACACTTGTCGCTGTCTTCGTCAGTGCTCGAGTAATTGACTTCGTACAAGATGGTGCGTATGCTGCAAGAGGAGCAATTATTATTTCCGGTAAACAAGATGAAATTGCCGACCGTATAACTAAACAAATGGACAGAGGCGTCACAATTTTAAATGGACATGGTCATTACACTAAAGAAGACCGTGAAGTTATCTATTGTGTAGTGGCAAAAAACGAATTATTTAAACTAAAAAGTATTATACAATCCGTTGACCCTCATGCATTTGTTTCTGTCTCAGAAGTTCATGATGTAATTGGAGAGGGTTTTACATTGGACGATAAGAAACAACCAATCGAATGATTATTTTTTCCAAAGCAGATAGAACAACACTATCTGCTTTTTTTGTTGCTAAAAGAATTTTTTATTTTGGATTTCAACGTCTGTAAAATTTAATTGAAGTTATGCATATCTCATATTCGCAATTTAAAATCATAGAAACGTAATAGTTTTATAAGATAGCGCTCTGTTTGACTTAATTGTTGATCTTTTTCAAATTCTTATGTGTTTTTGAGATAAAACAAGGTGCTTGTAAAAAAAGTACAATTACTATGCAAATATATAATTCACAATAAATGTTACTCTATTATTAAAAGTGGTGATACTTTGTCAGACTTCTTTAGCAAATATGCAAAATATGTAGTGCTACATATTTTAACATTTGAATTAATTTATTTCGGTATTCCAGATTATATAAAACGTGTGTTTGTTTATGAGTATCTTATATTTTTCGGATTTTGTTACTTACTTAGTATTCTTCATGATTTTTTTAATCCAAGTAAAAAACAGATACATTACTACGTGTAATCATCATTAGTTCTCTCGTCTTATTGATTACATCAATCTTCTATAAAGCCACGCTTTCGGTTATTTTTTTGTGTTAATGTTCGTAGCGGCTAGTTTCTCAATTCATTTGGAAATCAAGCCAAATAAGAAAAACAATTAATAGGATTAATATCTATTTAATTATTTTCATTTTTAATAGCAATACTTATTAGTAGTACATCCGGACTATTACATAGGCTTGGGTTTAAGTAGGTTGGAGATGTTAAAATTAGTCGAATATCAATATTATAATTAAACAGATTATAAGATAAAAAAAGCCCGCAACACTGGAATTTCTCCACTGTTGCGGGCTTTAACTTTATTTTAACGGAAAGTACCATAACTCATGATACGTGGACCCCAGTAACTACCTTTTGCGATACTTTGATATTGAACTTTGTTACCTGCAGCATGTAAAACTTGACCATTACCCGCATATAATCCTACGTGTGTAATATAATCTCCACCAGGATTTTCAGAGAAGAAGATTAAATCTCCAACTTGTGGGTTACTTGTATAGGCTGCTGCTGCACGTTGCGCACGACTGTTACGAGGTATTGTACCTTGTCCAGCTTGTTTGTACACATATTGTGTGAAACCACTGCAATCGAATCCAGAAGGTGAAGTACCTCCCCAAACATAAGGTACGCCTAAGTATTTTCTACCAGCATTAATAATATCTGATCCAGTTTCACTATTTGAAACTTTGCTTACTTTTTTATATTTTGTTAAATATGCTGAAGACATCCAACCTGTTTTACCGTTATAAGAAACTTTATACCAAGTTGTACCTTTGACTTTTTTCTTATAAGTTGCTTTAACTACAGCACCTTTTTTAGCAGTTAATAATACTTTTGAAGTTGTATTAGCACTAGTACGCATATTTAAAGCTGCTGTTGTTTTATATTTGCCGCTAATTTTAGTAGCTTTTGAACTAGCAACCATTGTGATCGCATTTGATTTATGTACATCATTATTCGAAGTTGTTAGTGATTCTGCAGAAGCTGTATTTTGTTGACCATTTGTTAATCCCGTAAATGAAATCGTTAAAGCTAATGTACCTGCTGTAATTGCTGTAAATAGATTTTTCTTTTTCATTGATTTAAACTCTCCAATATTTATTCAAACTATTATAAGTTGATTTATTTTTTTAATTTAGTAATTGTTTTTTCTACAAGACTAACTTTACAGAAATTAATTGTAATAAACAATGCTATTTCAATTACAGATATATTACAGTTTGACTACAAAGTAACCGAGTTTTCTAACATTATTTTGATTTTATCTGTTTTTCACCACATAATTTCCCATTTTTATACCAAAAAAGACCTTTGACTGATTTCTCAGTTCAAAGGTCTTCCATTTTGTAGTAGTACAGTTAATTTTTAGTCTTCGTTATTCATACCCGTGTAAATTAACACTAAACGAAGCAATTCCATAACAGCAGTCGCAGCCGCTGCAACATAAGTTAATGCTGCTGCACTTAAAACTTTTCTTGCATATGGCTCTTCTTCGTTACGGATAATACCATGTTCAACAATCTGATTCATTGCACGTTTTGAAGCATCGAATTCAACTGGTAATGTAACTAATTGGAATACAACTCCTGCCGCAAGCAATACGATTCCCACTAGTAACAAAGGTTGCATAGTTGCAATTAAACCAATCATAATGAAAATCCATGATGCATTTGAAGAAATATTTGCTACAGGAACTAATCGAGATCGTAATGTTAAAAAAGAATATGCTTCTTTATGTTGTATTGCGTGTCCGCATTCATGGGCTGCTACAGCAGTTCCTGCTACAGAAGCTTCATGATAGTTGTGAGTAGATAGAGCAACCGTTTTTGTTTCTGGATTATAGTGGTCAGATAAAAAACCTTGTTGTTCTACTACGCGGACATTACTTAACCCATTCTGATCTAAGATTAATCTTGCAACTTCAGCACCAGTCATACCAGAAGTTGAACGAACTTGTGAGTACCGTTTATACGTTTTTTTTACTTTCATTTGAGCGTAAATCGGTAACAGTAATAATACGATAAAATATACGATGTACATCGCAGTTGACAAACTAACCATCCTCCTAACACTAGCTTACTATTATTTTAAGGTGTCGATGACCTTTGAGCAAATGAAAAGCTTTTTTTAGCTGTCCAAAATGCAATTGATATACAACAAATAGACAACCAAAAAGTGAAGTAACCAATAGTTTGCACATAATCTGACAACATATGATAAATTGGCATTTGACCAAAAACATAATCAATGACATCATTATGCAATGTCCAGATCGCTGCAATCCATACATGGATAAATGAGAAACGGTAAGCTGGTAAATACAAAATCCCTTGAACAGCCATCATAAAATGCGAAAAGATTAACATCCATCCCATCCATCCAATTGAACCGTCTTCAATTAGTGCCCAAATGTTCATCACAACAGCCCACAGACCATACTTAACAAGCGTTATTAAAGCGAGTGCCTCTATTAATTTCCAATGTCGTCCAAGCAACCAGCCGACAATTGCTATACTAAAAAAGAGGCTTGCAGTAGGGCTATCTGGCACAAAAATAAGAAATATTGGTTTAGTCATTTCTAATTGCCAGCCATACCAATCATAGCCCCAAATTGTACCGACCACATTGATAATTAATAAAAGCCATAAAAACGAACGATGTGTTAGGATGACCCAACATTTCGAAACAATAGAAGGCATATTATTACTCCCTTTTCAATATGAAATATGTATTATTTAGTATTTACAAGTGAATTTGAATCATTCACTTGTATATAAATAGTATAAGTGATATTTGCAGTTATGCATATGGGTATCATTTAAATATACTTTATGACAATACAACAAAAACTAAAAAAAGAGCCAGTTACCTGACTCTTTCAATTGATAAAGTATTATTCAGCTTTTAAGCTTTCAATAAACTCAGCAAGCTTTTTAAGATCTTCATCAGAACCCTTATATTGATCTGGAGGCATGCCACCGATACCCTCATGAGCAATCTTAGCTACTTCATCAGCAGTTAATCCAGTGTTCATTAATGATGGACCTGCACCACCCTCAAGGTTTTCACCATGACAGTTAATACAAGATTGTCCAGCATAAACTTTATAGCCATCTGACTCTTTATCGAATTCGACTGTTTCAACAATCGCACCTTGTTTTGCAGCTGCTTTCCAGTCATGGTTAACTACAGATTCCCAAGTTAAGAAAACCATAGAAGCAATTGCTAATAACATGAACGCTACTGGAAGTGGGCGTTTCATTGGGCGACGTTCTGGTCCTCTATCCAAGAATGGTGCTAATAACAGGGCTCCGAAAGCGATACCTGGTATTACCATAGCTCCGATAATGTTATATGGACCTGAAGCGTATTCATATTTAAGTAATTGGTATAAGAATAAGAAATACCAGTCCGGTAAAGGTATATAACCTGTGTTTGTTGGATCAGCCTGTGCCTCAAGTGGAGACGGGTGAGCAACAGTTAAGATTAAATAACCAATTAGGAATACAGCACCAACCATCCATTCTTTTAGTAAAAAGTCTGGCCAGAATGGTTCTGTTTTTCCCGGATATTCGGAATAGTCTGGTGGAGTGTTAGTTCTGTTTGCCTTATATGGCACACGAGAATCCCCTACGAATTTCATTCCTTTTCCGCGATGCATTGTGTCCCCTCCTTTAGTAATTCTTCAAGTTCATTTAAATACTATAATGGACCTGAAATACCTTGTCTGCGAATCATTACAAAGTGTGCTGCAAGCAACCCAAGCAAAGCAGCTGGTAAGAAGAATACATGAATCGCAAAGAATCTTGTTAATGTTTGTGCTCCGAGGATAGTTGCATCTCCGGCAAGTAAAACTTTGATTGCTTCACCAATAAATGGTACAGATGCAGCAATTTCAATTCCTACTTTAGTCGCAAATAACGCTTTCATATCCCAAGGAAGTAAGTAACCTGTAAAGCCAAGACCTAACATTACTGCGAAAATTAGAACCCCAACAATCCAGTTAAGTTCACGAGGTTTTTTGTAAGAACCTGTGAAGAATACACGTAATGTATGTAAGAACATCATGACAATTACGAGTGAAGCTCCCCAGTGATGCATCCCACGCACAATCTCACCGAATGCTACTTCATTTTGAAGGTAGTAAACAGATTTCCATGCATTTTCAATATCCGGAACATAGTACATTGTTAAAAACATACCTGAAAGGATTTGAATAACTGTAACGAAGAACGTTAAGCCCCCAAAACAATATACGAATGCAGAAAAATGATGTGCAGGGTTAACGTGTTCTGGCACTTCGTGGTCAGCTATATCGCGCCAAATTGGTGTGATATCTAAGCGTTCATCGACCCAATCATAGATTTTATTTAGCACTGATGTCGTACCCCCTTACATTTAAACTAAAGTATTTGGTCTTGTTTTCCCGATCATTAATAGACCGTCTTTTTCTTTTACTTCGAACTCATCTAACGGCCCAAGTGGTGGAGTACCTTTGATGTTCTCACCATTTTTCTCGTATCGGCCACCGTGACATGGACAGAAGAATTGGTTTTTGTGTGCTGGGTCACCTTCCCAGTTTACAGTACATCCTAAATGCTTACATACAGGTGAAAGAGCGATAACTTTGTCGCCTTCTTTGTAAACCCACGCTGTACTTGTAACATCAGATTTGTACCAAGCGTCAACTTGTTCAAAAGTAAAGTCAACTTTAACAGGAGCTTTTGTTAATTCAGAGACTTTTTGCTTAGTTAATACGAAATCTCCGCCTTCTTTTTTCTGCAATACCGGATCAACCGCAAAGCGAACCATTGGCATTAACATACCAGCAGCCATGAAACCACCAACACCTGTTAGTGTGTAGTTTAGAAATTGACGTCTTGTTACACGATTGTTACTCATACTTTTCCCCCCTCTAACTTTAAAGGTAAGTCCAACGGACAAACTTATACAAAATAGTAATACTAGGACATATCTATGATATATCAATCAAAATGGAAGGTCAATAACGCATTCGACACTTTTGTCATGATTTGTGAACATTTCATGAAAGAAACTTACAACTCTGACCATTTAGATGATAGCATTGGTACTACTTGTCGAATTTGATCACTTAATACTGACTGTTTTACTGATTGATCCATATCACCAAGTGGTATAGATGGTAGCCATAAAACAGATAGCTCAGGCGCAGCGCTTGTCCAACTATGATCTGATGTCATATAAAAGACATATTTAAATCCAGCCAACTTTAATTCTTGGTCTATTGCCTGAATATAGTCCTTTTTCATCATACCATTTGTATAACTGAATGGTGGCATTATCATAATTCGTCCTTTAAACTGCTGTTCAACAAAAGCGGTTAACGACATTAAAAATTCTGCTGATGATGCACTCTGTTTCATTCCAATCGGAGACCCATCAATAACTGTTAATGGCACGATTGCTGTGTCTATAAATTCCTTTTGTGCTGAGAATACTTCTACATCTTTGCCAATCCAAAACATTTTTATTTCCTCCTGAGAAAAAACTTCATCTAAAGGATGAAGTTTTTTCTATTCATTCACATTTTTTAAGACATTAAGTAATGCCGATAATTCATAAAACTTCTCTTTATCATTATTATCTAAGGCTTCATCGATTTGCTTTAAAATCGTTTCTTCTCTAAAAGACTTCATACTATTGTTCAATATTTCCTCTGCTAACATGCGGTCCTTTTCACTAATATGCAAATACTTTGGCATATGAGGGTTCTCTTCAAGAACCGCTAAGTATTCGCTACTTGGTGGTAGTTTTGGGAAATTAAGTTGAATATACATTTCTTCTTCTGGGTGCATCCTCAAATCGTGGAATGATTTCTCAGCGTCTGCTGTCATTATATTACCTTTATAAAATCGAAATGGAATACCCGATGATTCAGTCGTTGACATGACCATTGCTCGTGGACAATAATGTGCTTCCTCAACAAAATGTACATGCTCTAGTAATTCATCGTGTCCAAGTAAATAATTTAAAATCCAGACACATTCACGTCGCTTTAACTGATAACGCTTTAGAAACCAATGAACGAAAACCTTTTTATCCATCACAGAAACGGAAGCGGTCATACCGATTCCCCCTCTCACTCGAAAGTTTGTAAGAGATCCAACCAAGTCGGCTCATCAGGCTGTAGTGCTACTAATCGTTTTACGACTT
Organism: Viridibacillus sp. NPDC093762; assembly: GCF_050279675.1. Classification (NCBI taxonomy): domain Bacteria; kingdom Bacillati; phylum Bacillota; class Bacilli; order Caryophanales; family Caryophanaceae; genus Viridibacillus; species Viridibacillus sp. NPDC093762. The sequence goes on from NZ_JBNNUK010000012.1 coordinate 101,754, forward strand.
CGTGAGCTTCCCCACGTTTGCCATCTTCGATTAAAAAATACGCGTACTTTTCTAAAAATGCTGGATCTTCCTTATAATCATTATATGCCAAAGTATAAAATTCGTATGCACGATTATAATCTTCTAGGCGGTCATACGATTGTGCCGCAAAAGCAGATAATGTAGACCAATCAAAATCATCATTACGTAAAGTTTCGATTAATTCAACAACCTCTTCATCACGTTCATCTTGCGCTAACAGTGAAACGAGCGTTAAAATAGCCTCCATATATTCTCCATCAAGTGCAACCGCTTCGCGTAAATATTGTTCAGCTTCTTTTGGTAGACTATTTTTCAAAGCCATCTTTCCTGCAAATAAATATAATTCTTTGTCATATTCATCACGTTTAATGCCTTCTTGAATTATTTCCAATGCTTTTTTATTTTCTTCTTGCATCGCGTAACTTTCTGCTAATAATAAATACGCTGCAAAATAATCCTGATCTACTTCTTTTAACTCTTCTAAATGTTTGATTGAAGTTTCATACATTTGTGTTTGGAATGCCGAATATGCTGCTCCAAATAAAAGATCAGGTGCAACATGATAATCAAGAGCTTTCAAATAATATGTTAAGGCTTCTTCAAACGCCGCACCCGTGCGATGTACTTCTGCAAGACGTTCGACTAATCGAATACCCGCAATCTCTTCATGTTCCTCGTAAAGCTCACCATAAAGACGTGCTGCTTCCGCTAAACGACCTAGCTCTAAAAGGAGCTCTGCCTTCGCAAAACGCAATAAAGGTTCAGTAGGCAATAATTCTAATGCCTCGTTAATACGTTGCTCAGCGACCTCATATAGTCCTTGCATTTGATAATAATCCGCCAATGCTAATAAAACTTGAGGATATTCTGGTTCGTCAGGACGCACAGACATGAACATTTCTAATGCCTCGTCCTCTTTTCCAATGTCCATTAGCAACACTGCTCGGTCAATTTTTAATTGTGTTTCTTCCGGAAACAAAAATTGTAAATGTTCAAATAATTGATCTGCTTCCGTTATAAAACCATAATTCACTAACAGTTCTGCAATTTCATACTGTACATTTGGGTCAGCCTGTATTTTAAGCTCTTCCATTAAATCTTGTATACCTTCTAAATTCCCTTGCTCAATTACTTCTATCATTTTGTTTTGAATATCCAAATGCTTCACCTATTCTCATTATTTTCAATCATTATGCTACATCACAAATTCTTTATGTACAAGGAAAAACCCTCCTATTTTGCGGAGAGTTTTCGCTTTTAATCTATTCAATTACTTACAGCTTGTACATCTTCAAAGAATGTTGGGTAAGAGACTGCAATACAGTCAGCATCATCTAATTCGACTGCACCTTCAGTAATTAGTGCGGCAATTGCTGCCATCATGCCAATACGGTGATCTCCATACGTTCGAATAGTACTACCAGTTAATGGTGTGGGTCCATTAATAATCATGCCATCATCTGTCGCTACTATATCTGCGCCAAGCTTTTTCAATTCATCCACAACCGCTGTAATACGGTCTGTTTCTTTTACCTTCAGCTCTTCCGCATCTTTAATAACGGTTTGTCCATTTGCCTGTGTTGCTAATAATGCAAGAATTGGGATTTCGTCGATGAGTCGAGGAATAACGTCACCACCAATTGTCGTCCCTTGTAATTCCGATGTCGAAACAGTGATAGTTCCAGTTGGTTCAGCAGCTGACTTATCATTAATTTCAATTGACATTTTAGCATTCATTTCTTGCAACACATCAATAATACCTGTTCGTGTAGGATTTAAACCAACGTTATCTAACGTTATTTCACTATTTTCAGCAACCGCTCCCGCAACAAGGAAAAACGCTGCAGAAGAAATGTCTCCAGGTACAGCAACATGAGTAGCAGTCAATTGTTGACCACCTTTTAGTGACACAATGCCGTCTTCAGTAGTAATTTCCGCACCAAATTGGCGAAGCATACGCTCTGTATGATCACGTGAAACTTCCTTCTCCCGAATAATTGTCGTTCCTTCTACATTAATGCCAGCTAATAGAATTGCAGACTTCACTTGCGCACTTGCCACTGGCATTGTATAGTCAATTGCCTGTAGCTTCGTGCCTTGAATGGCAAGAGGCGTAAATTGGCCATCCATTCGCCCTGTTATTTTAGCACCCATTTCTCTTAATGGATTTATGACGCGTTTCATAGGACGCTTAGCAATGGACTCGTCTCCATTTAAAACTGTATGGATTTTAGAGCCCGCCAGCAAACCAAGCATTAAGCGTGTTGTTGTACCAGAATTCCCGGTATATAAAACATCAGTTGGTTCCTGCCAAGTAGCCATGCCATTACTCTCGATAACGACATTTGTACCTTTCAGTTCAATCTGTACACCTAGTTTGCGGAAACAAGCAATTGTATTTAAACAATCATCACCAAGTAAAAAACCACTTACCGTCGTGCGTCCTTTCGCAATTCCTCCGAACATAATAGAACGATGAGATACTGACTTATCACCTGGAACCGTTATTTTCCCACGTAATGTTGGCTTATTGTAATCTAAAGATTTACTCTTCACCATTCTATTCACCTTCCCTTTATGAAATATAAATTTCGTATGGGCTGCGCTTTTGTATACAAGCAGCAGCACGTTCACGATCTTCTGTATTTTGGAAACTAACAACTAAAATACCGAAGACATCTTCTCGTGTTTCCACGATACGAATATTCGTAATACTTATTTGTTCTTCAGCTAGATAAGCTGTAATTTCAGCAATACTACCAGGATAATCAGGTACATCTACATATAAATCATAGGTCATGTACATTGCACCTTGAGAACTAATCGGTAACTCATCACGCACCGATTTAGCTTTTGCAAAATAATCCTCAATCTGAGTTGCCTCTCCTGTAATCAGAAGGTCCTCTACACGCTTCATTTCAGCTTGCCACTCAGCCAATTGCCCTGCAATTTGTTGGCGATTTTGCATCGTTATATCGCGCCATAGAATAGGATTAGAAGACGCAATCCGTGTTAAATCTCGAAAGCCCCCTGCTGCTAACATTTTTGTTATAGGGTTATCAGCTCCCTCAGCATGTAATTGATGTACTAAAGAGGCTGCCACGATGTGCGGAAAATGACTTACTACGGATGTCATATGATCATGTTCAGAAGCTGAAACACGCATTAATTTAGCACTAGTATACATTAGTAAATTCTGCAGTATATCAATCTTTTCTTCGTCCTCATCTTCTAAAGGTGTGAGCATATAATACGCATTTTCAAAAAGATAAGGCTTAGCCGCTAATACACCACTTTTATGGGAACCTGCCATAGGATGGCCACCTATAAAGGTAACACCATTTTCGCGAAGCTCATATGCTTTTTCCATAATCAAAGACTTTGTACTGCCTGTATCTGTCACAATTGTAGCAGTTGGAAGTCCCCAAGATTTAAGAGACTCCATCCATTCTAGCGTTGCATTTACAGGTGTTGCAAAAATAATAACATCTACTTTTTTTGCTGTTTCCTCTGGATTTTTCGTTACATCTTGGACGACGCCCAGTACTTTTGCACTTTGTAAAGTGTCTGAATTGGCATCAAAGCCAAGCACTCTAACATTCGGTGATTTTTGTAGAGCTAATGCAATCGATCCACCTATTAGGCCAAGCCCTACAACAAGAACAGTTTGTTTCATGAAAAAACTCCTTGCTCCTGTAATACTTCCTCTAATTGTATTAAGAAAGCCTCATTTTGAGCTTGAGTACCAATTGTCACACGAATATAGCCTGGTGTACCTAATGCATTACCACTACGGATAATAAAACCACGTTTCATTAATTCTTGGAAAACAACATCGCTATCAACTTTCACTTCTATTAGGATGAAATTTGTATTAGTTTTAAAGTAGTGTAGATTATTTTTTTCACAAAATTCTTCGATTTGTTTTTTACCTTTATTATTTTCCTCGCGACATTTTTGGATAAAAACATCATCTTCTAATGCAACTTGTGCGATTGCTTGGCTTAAAACTGTATTATTAAAAGGTCCACGCACTGGATCCAATTTTGCAATTAACTCTTTATTGGCAATACCATATCCTACACGAAAAGCTGCAAGACCATATGCTTTAGAGAACGTTCTTAAAATGATGATATTTGGATAGTCTTGAATATACGGGATTGTATCTTTATGTCTAGCGTTTGTAACATACTCAAAATACGCTTCATCTAACACAACCAATACATCAGACGGAACTTTCTTCAGGAATGCTTGTAATGGCGCATCTTCTATCACTACACCTGTTGGATTATTCGGGCTACAAACCCACACAACAGCTGTATTTCCATCAATTGCTGCAAGCATCGCATCTAAATCATGATTACCTTCTACTAAAGGTACTTCACGAATTTCAGCACCTTCGATTTTTGCATTAAGGCCGTATTGTGAAAATGTCGGTTTTGCCATGACAGTATTAACACCTGGATACAATAATGCACGTGTAATAATACTGATTAATTCGTCAGAACCGTTACCAAAAATTAATTCATTTTCTTCTACGCCTAGTTTATTAGCCACTGCTGCACGTAAGTTCGTTGCGTAACCATCAGGATACAACGCAAAGTTAAATGATTCATTTGCTAAAAATTCACGTACTTTTGGTGAGCTACCAAATGGATTTTCATTAGATGCTAATTTAACAATTTCATCTAAGCCAAAATCTTTTTTCACTGCATCAATTGATTTTCCAGGTTGATATGCTTTCATACCTGTGATTTGTTCTTTCCATTTCATCGAACGTTCGCCTCTTTCTCAGTAGTTGATTACTTTGCTAAATCTGGTCTTAATTTAACCGCGTCATTTAAATAAATATGACGAATCGCTTGTTGACTAATTTCCGTATTCACATGCATGAGGACTCGAATACATAATGGCAAGGCATTAGGAACATTCATCTCGTGCATACACATAACCGGTACATAACTCCAACCTTCCATAGTACGTACTGCTTTTGCTGGGAATGCCGAAACAATATCAGGTGTCGTAGAAATGACAACCGATGCAACATCTTCTGCAACAATATTATTAGCTTTCACGATTTCAACTATTAGTTTCTCAGTCTCTGCTAAAACGATTGCCGCCTGATCAGACTGCACCGTTATGGCTCCACGTACTCCACGAATCACGCGAGCACCTCCTTAATTAACACACGAAGAAGACCGTCAATTTCTTGACATTCTTCTATTGATATTTGTTGAACAAACGGCTCACCAATTTTCTTTAATAAAACAAATTGTAATATGCCGTATTCTGCTTTTTTATCTTTCATTAAATAGTCTTGTAGTTGTTCAAATGTAAACTGATTAACTGCATCAAAAGAGTAGCCATTACGTACTGCAAATTCGATGAAGGAGCGTGTAACCGTTGCAGATATTGTTCCGTATCGCTCACTTAAAAGAAGTGCATAGACCATCCCAATCATAACTGCTTCACCATGTGCTAATTTACCAAAACCCGAGGCAGCCTCAATAGCATGACCATATGTATGTCCAAAGTTTAAAAACTTTCGAACAGAATGCTCTTCCTCATCTTCTGCAACAATCCCCGCCTTCACGCGAATACCTTGCTCAAGGTGCTTAGCTAGCTCAGCTTGACTGAAATCCAAAATTGAGTTTGTAGCCATTAATTCCGCTAACCACTTTTCATTTGAAATAAGTGCATGCTTAATCACTTCCGCCATACCAGAACGTACTTCTTTTTCTGGTAAGGTTGTTAAATATGAAATATCATATAACACTCCTTGTGGCTGATAAAATGCCCCAATCATATTCTTCCCTAGCGGATGGTTAATGGCAGTTTTACCACCAACTGCACTATCATGTGCTAATATCGTCGTAGGAATTTGAATAAATGGAATACCACGCATAAATGTGGATGCAACAAACCCCGTTAAATCACCAACTGCTCCCCCACCAAATGCGAAAATAAATGTTTTTCGGGTGCATTTATGTTCCAATAAAAATGATTGCGCTGCAAAAAAGCTTTCAAATGTTTTACAATCTTCTCCCGCTGCTAATACATTCACTTTAAATGGGTATGGAAATTCCGCTGTAAAGCGTTCACTATGTAATTTCCATACATTTCCATCTGTAAAGACGATAATATTATCCGCCTTTGAGAGTTGTTGATCGAATGATTTAACTGCTTCAGTTAAACTATTTGCACTTATTTGTACTTCATACGCATGGGATTTTGCTTTAACTGGAATGTTCATTGTTAAAACTCCTTCGTATATTGTTTATGCGCTGCAAGCTGTTCCTTTAGCTGTGGTAATTGATCACTATGGAAATGCTCCATTACTGCATTTGCTATTTCCCAGGCAATAACATGCTCTGCTACAACAGAAGCCGCAGGGACTGCACAACTATCAGAGCGCTCAACACTTGCTTTAAATGGTTCTTTCGTTTCAATATCAACACTTTGTAACGGTTTATATAAAGTAGGGATTGGCTTCATTACTCCACGGACAACAATTGGCATACCTGTTGTCATACCACCCTCTAAACCACCTAGGCGATTAGAACTTCTAGTATAACCATCTTCCTCAGACCAAATAATTTCATCATGCACTTCGCTACCTTTGCGATGAGCCATTTCAAAGCCTAGACCGAACTCTACCCCTTTAAATGCATTGATACTTAACATAGCAGCTGCTAATTTTGCATCTAACTTACGATCATAATGTACGTATGATCCTATACCAGCTGGCAGACCTTCTACGATTACTTCTACAACTCCACCAATTGAATCACCCGCTTTTTTAGCCTCATCAATTGCTTCAACCATTTTTAGAGATGCTTCTGCATCTGCACAATAGCATGCGTCTTCTTCGATTATTGCGCGGATTTCAGTGACTGATTTGCCGGCAGTAGATTCAGGATTTGCAATAATTCCACCAATTTCAGTAACATGAGAAACAATTGAAATTCCTAACTCTGCTAAAAAGGCTTTTGCTACAGCACCAACCGCTACTCGAACAGTTGTTTCACGAGCAGAAGAACGTTCTAATACATTTCGTAAATCACGATGGCCATATTTCATACCACCCACTAAATCAGCATGTCCAGGGCGAGGACGGGAAATTTGACGTTTAATTTCCTCTGGATTAACATCCTCTGCTAATGGCTCTGCCCCCATGATTTTCGTCCAGTGCTTCCAATCATCATTTGTAACAACCAATGCTACTGGAGAGCCTAAAGTACTGCCATGACGAACGCCTGATAAGATTTCAACTGTATCTGTTTCAATCTGCATACGACGACCTCGCCCATGTCCTCCTTGACGTCTTTTTAATTCTTTATTTATTAACTCTGCCGTAATTGGCAATTGAGATGGTAACCCTTCAATGATTGTTGTTAATTGCGGTCCATGTGACTCTCCTGCAGTTAAGTATCGCATAACACTTTCTCCCTTCAACTCGCTAAAGTATATGTTTTTCACTATAACATATTTCAATCAAAAAAACAGTGAATAAACAGAACTTATGCAAACTCCTATAGATTTAGATTATCTATTTATTTTAGAAAAAATCGCCTTTCGCGTTAATTGCGAAAAGCGTCCTCTCGTTAACCTATACATATTACAATTACAGCTTTCTATAAAAGAACGTATCCTCAATATCTAATTGATATCTAGAAGGATTAAAAATTTGTTCCGTTGAACCCACAAATAATACGCCACCTGAACGGAGTGACTTACTAAAGTTATCGTAAATTTGATCCTTTGCTTCTTCAGTGAAATATATCATCACATTACGGCAAACGATTAAGTCATAGTTTTGTTCATATGTATCTTTTAATAGGTTATGTTTTTTAAATGTGACTGTTTTTTTTATTTCGTTTTTCACCTTATAAAAAGAGCCTTCATTTTCAAAATATCGCTCTTTTATATCACTTGGCACTTCTGCTAAAGAGCGTTCAGGATAAACGCCCGCTTTTGCTTTTGCAATGGCATTTTCATCTAAATCTGTTGCTATAATAGAGATTTGGGATAATGGCACATGATTTGATAATGTCATCGCTAAAGAATACGGTTCTTCACCTGTAGAACAAGCGGCACTCCAAATTTTCAATTTCTTCTTTTGCTGTAATAGACGAGGGAATATTTTGTTTTGAAGAACTTCCCATCTTTTGCCGTTACGATAAAATTCGGAAACATTAATAGTCATTCGATCCAAAAATTCATCTAGTAGTGCACGATCTTTGTCTAATGCATTAAAAAAATCGATGAAGCTTTTAAAGCCCTTTTTTTCATACAAAGATGTTAAACGTCTTTTCATTTGAGCCTCTTTATATAAAGCTAGGTCAATACTTGTCTTTCTCTTGATTTTTTCTACAAATTGTTCGTAATCCGTCATAAGCGTATCTTCCCTCTCCTTCAACCTAGTTCTATTATATCGGATATAGGTAATTTCTTAAACAGTAGTTATGCAGACTTGTTTGACAATTTAAACAAATCTATATAACTATTTATTTCAATGAAATTAAAAAAGCCGTCCGCAAAATTGCGAACAGCTTTGAAAATATGAATTATACTAATTCGTTTTCGTTGAAGAATAAACCGATTTCACGTTCAGCAGCAGCTAAAGAATCTGAACCGTGAATAACGTTGTGAGAAACAGTTGTAGAGTAATCTCCACGAATTGTTCCTGGTGCTGATTCAGCAGGGTTTGTAGCGCCCATCATTAAACGTGCAACAGAGATTACATTTTCGCCTTCCCATACCATTGCAAATACAGGGCCAGAAGTGATGAATTCTACTAATTCACCGAAGAATGGACGTTCAGCATGTTCTGCATAGTGTTTTTTTGCAAGCTCTTCAGTAATTTGCATTAATTTAGCGCCTTTAAGTTCGAAACCTTTACGTTCGAAACGATCTACGATTTCACCTACTAATTGACGTTTAACGCCATCAGGTTTAACCATTAAAAAAGTTTTTTGAATAGCCATTGTTAAAATACAACTCCTTAAGAAATGTTTACAGGTTTTATACCCACCGTAAAATATTATCATTGTACGACAGATAGTTCAACATATAGTATTAAAATTTGCGCTTACCCATATATAATGCGATATCACGCAAAGACTTATTGATCGAATTTTGTGGAAGAGCTTCAACTTCACGTAATGCTTTATGCAAATATATGTCGCTTATCTTCTTCGCCTTCTTAATTGCTTCTGATGCACGAATCTTCCCGAGAAACTCTTGTCTTTCATTTTCGGTCATTGTCCCAGCCAACGCCTTTTCAATGAGAGGACGTATTGCAGGATCATCTTTCACTAACAAAACGGGCAAAGTAATATTCCCTTGTAGTAAATCACTTCCTGCTGGCTTACCAAGTTGTTTGTCTGTTGATGTCAAATCAAGAATATCGTCGATAATCTGGAAAGACATCCCGACAAAATAACCGAATCTCTTTAATTGGGTTGCAACGCGTTCGTCTGCGCCCGCAACAACAGCACCTAGATGGCAACTAGATGCTATAAGTAATGCGGTTTTGCGTTTAATCCTTCTAAAATAGTCTCGCATATTTTGATCGAGTTGCATTTTATCCTCGATTTGGATAACCTCTCCAATACAAATCTCTACCATTGTTTCTGATAAAATTTGATGCGCTTTCGGATTATCGATATCAGTAATATATTGCAATGCTCGTGCAAAAATAAAGTCGCCAGTGTACATTGCCACTCTGTTATTCCATTGAGATTTAACTGTAGGTCTTCCTCTTCTCATTTCCGAATCATCAATAACATCATCATGAACGAGCGAAGCCATATGAATCAATTCCAATGATACTGCTACTTTTTTTATCAGTTCAATATCATACTGACCAAATTTAGCCGCAAGTAAAACGAAAACGGGGCGAATTCTTTTCCCTCCAGCTTTTAGCAAGTGAAGAGAAGCATCATTCAAGAAGTGAGAAGACGAATTCAACGCTGTTTCTAATTCTTTTTCGATGATTTCTATATCTGATTTCAAATCAGAATAGAGTAGTTTTAACTTCATCTTTTCCACGTGAATAAACCTTCTCCCACCTAGTTTTCTTTTTTAAAGCCCATATGCATAGCAGCAGCTCCACCACTATATGCTTTATATTTCACATTTTCGAAGCCTACTTGCTCGAACATCTTCTTCAATTGCTTCATACCCGGGAATTCATCTGCAGATTCTTGTAACCATGAATACTCTTTATAACTTTTAGCAAATAGCTTACCAAAAATCGGCATAATATATTTGAAATATAATCTAAATAATTGACGATACCCAGGAATCTCTGATTGTGATGTTTCTAAACAAACTGCCATGCCACCTGGCTTCAACACACGGTTTATCTCACTCAACACTTGCATATAATCTGGTACATTTCGAAGCCCAAAACCAATTGTTACATATTCAAATGAATTATCTGAGAAAGGCAATTCCATGGCATTCCCTTGTATAAGATTTATTTGAGGATAAGCTTTTGTTTTCTCGATGCCTACATTTAACATGTTTTGACTAAAATCAAGACCAGTTACTTGTCCAGTTTCACCAACAGCTTCTGCCATAGTAATCGTCCAGTCTGCCGTACCACAGCAAACGTCTAAAGCTTTAGAGCCTGGCTTAACTTGCATACGATTCATCGTATCTTTGCGCCATTTTTTGTGTAATTGAAAGCTAATGACAGAGTTCATTTTGTCGTAGCTATCAGAGATATTCTCAAACACTTCATGTACGCGTTCTTCTTTAGATTGCGACACTGTTTTCAACCTTCTCTCGTCGTTTGATGTTCACATGCAATTCGTGGCATGCGATTTACAATGAGCGTTTTCACTTCATCTTGAAGAAATGGAGAAGTTGAAATACTTCGAGTAAATGTAGATGAAAGCTCTGATACTAATTCTTCTAAAATTCTCTCTACTGATCTCTTCGTAGAAGTAAATTGCTCACTTTTCTCAATAGCTGCCACTATGCGAGTCTTCATATGTGTTTCTTGTAAGCTTCGCAATTCATAAGCTAGTCTATTTAATAATAAGCCTTGCTGCACCAGTGGAATATATTGGTCTAAATGATAATGTTTCATAAATTGTTCAATAGACTTCGATTCGATGACAGTTAATGCATCCAACCATTCTGCTATAGGTCGAATAGTTGGTTCATAGATAGCCGTCTTTTTTTCACTAATATCAACGATACCATTCGATAATGAGCGAATCAGAGGGATATTAGGTATCTTAGACAATAGTTGATAATATATGCCACTATAAAAGTCTCCTGCTAAAACAGTTAATTGTTGGTCCTTCGATGTAGCGTCCACTTCATCTATTTGGTCATGCGCATGAAGTGCAGTGTAAATAATACCAATTGTTGTAGATACTTCATCTTGCTCATTTGTCCATATTTCACCATTCAGGAATGGCAACAATAGATAAAACAATGTCTCATTTTCAACGATGGGCTGACCTGTATATTTGAGGAGCGTTCTATGATGCAATTGCATTAAAATATCGGCTTGTAATTCTTGTATTTTGTTATCAATGATAGTTGCATTCATAAACTTTTCTCCATTTCAGTTCATTTCCTGTTGTCATATACTTTACGGAACATTTATATAATTTTCGTGCCATACTAGTTTTTTAAAAATTTAAGTTTATGATTATTTTTTTGCTTCACTATTTACGACGCCATAAGCTGTATGAATTTCTGCTTTACCACGAATTTTCATAGCTGATGTATGCTCTGTAAATTGTGCAATCATAATTTCTCCGCTATCTAATTTTTCGGAGTGATGAAACTTTGTATCTGTACCGCGAGTTAAACCGATCACATGAACGCCATCTTCTTCTGCACGGATTACTATATAGTCATTCTGAGACATATCAACATTCTCCTTGCTCCATTATTTCCTTTGTTCATCATATCACAAATAATGGGCTATTTTAAGACATTTGAATGAATGATAGTATTTCTGATCGTTTTACGTCGTCTTCTTCAAAGATTCCTTTTGCTACAGATGTGATAGTTTTTGCTCCAGGCTTTTTAATTCCTCGCATTGTCATGCACATATGCTCTGCTTCAACAACCACATAAACACCTTGTGGATTCAGCATTTCCATCAACGTATCAGCAATTGTTGCAGTAATTCGTTCTTGCAATTGCGGACGATGCGATACTGTTTCGACAGTTCTTGCTAATTTACTTAAACCTGCTACAACGCCATCTTTTGGTATGTATGCAATATGCGCTTTACCATAAAACGGTACTAAATGATGTTCACACATTGAGAAGAATGGGATATCCTTCACAAGGACAACCTCATCATGACCTTCATGGAAAACTGTTTCAAAATATTTTTTTGGATCTTCATGCAATCCTGAGAACATTTCTTGATACATTTTTGCAACACGCTTTGGTGTATCTAAAAGCCCTTCACGATTCGGATCTTCTCCAACTGCTTCGAGAATCATTTTAATCGCTTGTTCTATTTTATTTAAATCCGTAGTAGTCAACATTAATCCCCCATTATATATGCATTACTAGTTACCTTGTGATGTTAGCACAATCAAAGCAAAATGCAAAATGCATTGCCTAATATTAGAGCGGGTATTTTTGGTGATTTATCCATTGCTTTTTTATCAAAACTCTATTGGTTTTATATTTTTTGATTTACTCAACTAAATAGGTCAATATTCGCTTTTCGTTACAAACCCTACTCTATCAATTCTAGCTGGAAGTTTTGTAGAGAATATCTCTGTCCTCTTAAGTACCCTCTAAATTCAAGAACTCATTTATTCACCATTTTACATTTAAAAGCTATCTAACTATATAACATACGAAACTAAAAAAGTGAATAATTCTAAAACAAAAAGTATCTTTAACGCTAAATACCAGCAGGAGTTATTACAATTCCCTGCTCCTCATACCAGAAATGAACAAGAATTACATATTTCTTGTTCATTTCTAGTGTGCTATTTTATCAAAAAAATAGACTAGATAAGAGCAAACAAAAAGAACAGCCTTCCGGAGAAAGCTGTTCTATGTACCCTAGATACTATTATTTGACAGCATCTTTAAGCGCTTTACCTGGTTTGAAAGCAGGCACTTTGCTAGCAGCGATTTCGATTTCTTCACCTGATTGTGGGTTACGACCTTTACGAGCCGCACGTTCACGTACTTCAAAGTTACCAAAACCGATTAATTGTACTTTATCACCCGTTGTAAGAGCTTCTTGAATTGTATCAAATACTGCTTCAACTGCTTTAGAAGCGTCTTTTTTAGAAAGACCTGCAGCTTCAGCAACAGAGTTAACTAATTCTGTTTTATTCACACCATTCACCTCCTCTCAAGGGGCATTGACTCAATCATGTAAAAAGATTATCACAACCGAAAACCCTATGCAACAATATTTATACTCCTTTTACCTAGTTTAAGCAAATATAATCCCTATAAAACGCAAAAAAACCTTTTTGCACGGTCACAAAAAGGAATTTTTTGCTTTATTTATAAGTAAACTGGTAATTACAAAATGAAAGTTACCATGCCACGGTCACCTTGGTTTACCATTCGTTCAATAGTTTGACGCATTCTCGTTTTTGCATGAGCTGGCACAGCATTTGTTTTATAAGCTATACTTTCCTTCATGACCTCATAAAGCGGTGTACCAAATAATTGGGTATTCCAAAGTGCATCTCTATCATGATAATATCCGTGTTTCAAATCTTTTAATAGCTGCTGACTATGAAACTCAGACCCTATTAACGGAGCAAATTCTGCTTCCATATCGATACGTAAAATATGATAAGACGGTGCATTTGCCTTCATGCGTACACCAAAGAAATTATTTTGTTTAATGATTTCTGGTGGTGTTGGTTCAAGTTCTTGCATATTAGGTAGAGTGACTCCATAACCGTCTTTTTTAGCCTTTTCAATAGCTTCATGGAAGCGTTTATGAGCCTGTCTAGCTTCCTGTGATTCTTTAATAAATAACAACCATTCTTTTTTTGTAACCACCGGTTCATCCAAAAATTGTTCACAAATTGATTGATATATATCATTTTTTACTTGAAGAGTAATTCTTGCACTACCCATGCCTGGATTGACATCGGTCACTTCTGCATTAGAAATATAATCTTCTTCACTTAATTTAGTTGCAATATGTTTGACATCTCGTATTTTCGTCACGGAATCACTCCATGTAGCGATAGCATCATTTAAAGAGATATTAATAGGATTCGTTTCTCCAATGACCTCCATCCAATCAGGGCGCTCCACTTCGATTGATGTAATTGGAAATTCGTAAAGTGCTTCTTTCAAAATTTCATTTACTTCTTGCACACTCATTTGATCCGCAGAAGTACTAATTACTGGTACCTGATAGCGATCTGACAGCTCATTTTTCAGCGCCACAGTATCTTTATGTGCGGGCATTTTACTATTTATTACCACAACAAATGGCTTACCTATTGACTGAAGTTGCTCAATTATTTCAATTTCTGCTTTTTCAGCTGCCTGCCTTGGAATACCATTGACAGAGCCATCTGTAGTAACAACAATACCAATATTTGAATGATCACGGATGACTTTATCTGTTCCAATTCTAGCTGCTTCCTGGAAAGGAATTGGCTCATTATGCCACGGCGTGTGAACTAATTTCGGACCATTTTCGTCTTCATATCCCTTCACACCGTCAATAATATAACCCACACAATCAGCCAGCCTAATTTGCATCGTAAGAGGCCCTTCTCCTACTGCAATTTGTGTTCCTTTAGCTGGGACGAATTTAGGTTCAGCTGTCATTATTACAGGGCCTGGAGAGCTTTGAGGCAGCTCGTCCTGTGCTCGTAATCGCTCTGCTTCATCTGTGATGTTTGGCAATACCATAACTTCCATTACACGCTTTGTAAACGTTGATTTTCCTACTCGTACCGGCCCTACTACCCCAATATATACATCACCGTTTGTGCGCTCCACAATTTGCTCATATAATTGTTCTGAAATGTGAATCCCTCCTATTCTACGCAATCTATTCTATGCATGAAAAAAACGTTTCATGCTAAAAGCATCAAACGTTTTAGAAGGTTATTTTTTATCGGTTAAGAAAATGACTTCATTCTTATTATTTACTGTATACGGTAAAGAATAGGCTGGTAGAATAGCGTATTTATCCGATAATAAATAACGGATGTCATCGCCTGATTTTACTTTTGGATTATCTTCATCTAATATACGTTGTAATTCAATAGAATAATCAATACAAATTTCTCCACTCCCTTTTACAACTAAAGGTAGATTTACACCCGAATAAGGACTTGGAACTGAAGGTGATTTTTTGTAACCCATCTTCTCATAATCCATTTGATAAATATCACCAATAATTTTATCAGAGATTGGTACGAAACCATTCACACCTTTTTTTATGTTCAATTCACGAATTATTTCTGCACCTCGTAAGTCTACTAGTTTAACAAGAGGTTTTTTACTCTCTGCATTCCAAATGACATATTGATAAATTCCACCCTTTTCATAGGCATTCCCAGGAATTTTGTCTAAATGACCATTTAGTAATTTATCGAATTGAATAGGGTACTTAATATATTGATCTACATTTTCTTCACGATTTTGGATAGGTAGCAATCCGCCTGAAGTCTTTCTAAAAGAATCTATCGCCTTTTGGACTACTATTAGTTGTGCCTCATCTGGAACTTGATTTTCAGCTCGTTCTGATTGCGGGTACATACAGCCAGATAAAAGTGTAGCTATTACAGCCACCAACAATAATATTCTCATTTTTTTCATATACTTACCTCATTTTCTTAGGATTACCATGTGAAGACGACAAACATCATCGTCAAGAAACCTATGAATAAAAATAAATAAGAGATCAAAGCTATAATTGAACTCACTATTGCATTTTTGATTTTATGACGACTTAAGTAAATTAACCCCATCGCTACTAACATAAAACCAATAGAATAGAAAGATATCCACATCATATCCATTGGAGAAAAAGGAGTACCATTTAGTAGGACTAAGCTTGACAACAGACCAACCACCTTTCTTAACTAGAAACCGTTTCCATTCTCACAGATGAAATTATATCACAAAAAAACAAGAGGTGAGGAAGCATCACCTCTTGTCCATATTAATAATAGAGCTTGATATCACTGTATTTTAAACACTTTTACAACGGTTATGTTTATCGTACAATTTTGTGACAAATATCACAATTATTCAAAGAACCCTGCCATTTCGTGTGTTTTCATACGTTGCATTAGCTTCTCTACACCTTCAGTAGCATTTTGTTCTTCAAATAGCACCTCAAATAGCGCTGATGTGATTGGCATTATTACATCGTATTTCTCAGCTAGCTGATGTGCCCCTTTTGTTGTACGGACACCTTCTACAACCATGCCCATTTGGTCCAATACTTCCTGCAACGTCATACCTTTACCAAGCATATTCCCCGCACGCCAGTTACGTGAGTGAACACTTGTACATGTGACGATTAAATCACCCATACCAGCAAGTCCTGAGAACGTTAAAGGCTCTGCACCCATTTTCACACCTAAGCGTGACATTTCTGCTAAACCTCTTGTAATAAGCGCCGCCTTAGCATTGTCCCCATATCCTAAACCATCAGTTACCCCGGCAGCTAAAGCAATAACGTTTTTCAACGCACCACCCATTTCTACTCCAATAACATCTGTATTCGTATAAATACGGAAATACTGATTCATAAACAGATCTTGGACGCGCTCGGCAGATGCCAAGTTTTCACACGCTGCTGCCACAGTAGTAGGATGATGCAACACTACTTCTTCAGCATGACTTGGACCAGAAAGAACAACAATGTCTTCAATTAAAGCTTCGTCTATTTCTTCTCTCATAATCTCAGAAATGCGTAATAATGAATCAGGTTCAATTCCTTTTGAAACATGGACAAATAAAATTTTACGATCTAAAGTTTTCATCATTTTTTGACAAGTTTCGCGAATACCCTTTGTAGGGACAGCCATGACAATCACGTCTGCATGTGCAACTGCATCTGCTAATATATGTGTTGCTTTTAATGTAGTTGGTAGTTGTACACTTGGTAAATACTTCGCATTTGTGTGTTGCTCATTAATTTCGTTGGCTTGCTCTTCACGATGTGACCAAAGTAGGCAATCATGTCCATTTTCAGCTAATACTATTGCTAGTGACGTGCCCCATGAGCCCGCACCAAAAACTGTTACTTTATCCATGTTTGGATCCCCCCAACTAGATTTAACTTTTATCCTCGGGCACGTGTAATCAAACGAATTGGCGTGCCTTCGAAATCGAATGTTTCACGAATACGATTTTCTAAGAAACGTTCATAAGAGAAGTGCATAAGTTCTGGTTCATTTACAAAGACAACAAATGTTGGTGGCTTAATAGCAACTTGAGTAACGTAGTAAATACGTAATCTACGACCTTTATCAGTAGGAGCAGGGTTTCTTGCAACAGCATCCGCGACAACTTCATTTAAGATACTTGATTGAATACGCATAGAGTGATTTTCATTTGCTCGGTTAACAACTGGCAATAATGAATGAACACGTTTTTTCGTTTTCGCTGATACGAATACGATTGGCGCATAATCCAGGTATTGGAATTGCTCGCGAATCACTTTTGTTGTATGGTTCATCGTCTTTTCATCTTTTTCAACAGCATCCCATTTATTTACGACGATAATGACTGCTTTACCCGCTTCATGAGCGTAACCAGCAATTTTCTTATCTTGTTCTTGGATACCTTCTTCGCCGTTTAAAACGACTAAGACAACGTCTGAGCGTTCAATAGCTCTTAGTGCTCGAAGTACACTGTATTTTTCAGTAGTTTCGTACACTTTCCCTTTTTTACGCATACCCGCTGTATCAATGATGACGTATTCTTGTCCATCAAATTCATAAGGTGAGTCAATTGCATCACGTGTTGTACCAGCAATATCACTTACGATGACACGTTCATCACCTAAAAACGCATTTACTAAAGAAGATTTACCAACATTCGGACGGCCGATTAAAGAGAATTTTATGACATCGTCACCATATTGCTCTTCATCATCTTCTGGGAAGTGTTTTGCCACTTCATCCAGTAAGTCCCCTAATCCAAGGCCATGTGAACCTGAGATTGGGAATGGTTCGCCAAATCCTAATGAGTAGAAATCATACATCATTTCTCGCATATCTGGATTATCAATTTTATTAACAGCTAAAACAACAGGTTTCTTTGTTTTATATAAAATTCTCGCAACGTGTTCATCAGCTAATGTTACGCCTTCACGACCGTTTGTCATCAGAATGATAACATCTGCTTCATCCATGGCAATCTCTGCTTGGTGACGAATTTGGTCTAAGAAAGGCTCTTCTCCAATATCAATTCCGCCAGTGTCAATAATATTAAATTCATGTGTTAACCAATCCGCAGAACTATATATACGGTCACGTGTTACTCCTGGAATATCTTCCACGATAGATACACGTTCACCTACGATTCTGTTAAAAATAGTCGATTTCCCGACATTCGGACGGCCTACGATCGCTACGACCGGTTTCGTCATAATTTATTCATCCTTCCAACTTCTAATAGTACATATTATACAACAAAAAAGGCGATGGTACCTTATAAGTTCCCCATCACCAACAATTCAAGTCATCATATATGTATATATTACAATGATACACAGGGCATTACAAGAAAAAAACAGGCGGATGTGAGAAGAACCCGCCTGTCCCATATAGTTATTTGTTACATTTAACGTTTTTTATTCAGAGAAATTTTTTAATTTGTCACCAATAACATCTGCAAAAGAGAATCCTGATGTTTCTTCAGGTAGATCGTAGTCAGTAAAATCTTCCTCTTCAACATTTTCAAGCAACGCTTTTATACTCAACGATAAGCGGCTCTCGTTTTTATTGACATCGAGTACTTTTACTTCAACTTCTTGACCTTCTTTTAGTACTTCATGTGGTGTTGTAATGTGTTTATGTGCAATTTGAGATATATGCACTAAGCCTTCAACACCCGGGAACACTTCAACAAAAGCTCCAAAGTTTACTAATCGTTTAACAGTACCTGTTAGTACAGCGCCTTTTGGTGCTTTCTCTTCTACTTCTGCCCATGGCCCAGGCAATGTTTCTTTAATAGAAAGTGAAATACGTTCATTGTCTTTGTCTACAGACAATACTTTAACAGTTACCTTTTGACCTTCCGAAAGAACGTCTGACACATTTTCCACATGCCCATGAGACACCTGTGAAATATGGACTAAACCATCTACACCACCAAGATCGATGAATGCACCAAATGAAGCCAATCGTTGAACAGTTCCTTCAAATACGTCACCTTCATGGATACCGCCTAATAATTGCTCTTTTTTAGAAGCTTTTTCACCTTCTACGATTGCTCGATGAGATAAGATTAATCGGTTTTTGTGTTGATCCATCTCAACAATTTTAAAGGCCATAGTTCTACCTTTGTAATCTTCAAATGATTCAACAAAATGATCTTCTACAAGAGATGCTGGTACGAAGCCACGTACACCTAAATCTACCACTAGGCCGCCCTTCACGACATCTTTTACTTCCGATTCGATTACTTCACCATTTTCAAACTTGGTTGTTAACACTTTCCACGCATGAATAGCATCTACTCTACGTTTTGAAAGAACATAATTCTCTTCTTCTACTTTTGTAATGATTAATTCAAATTCGTCGCCGACTGAGACTGCGTCGGAAGCTTTATCAACATGCAAGCTTGATAGCTCACTGATTGGTACGACACCATCGAATGGTGCACCTTCAATTGATACGGTTACTGCCTTTTCTTCAACTTGAGCAACGATACCTTTGACGATATCTCCCTCACGGAATTCTTGACCTTGATTCAAGTTCTTTTCTTCAGACATATGTAATCCTCCTTCACAACGTTCCATCTCTATTTTATTCCAATTCTCTTACAAAAACAAAAATTAACTCTTTTTTATTGGAATTTTTTTAATTTTTATTATAATGTTCATCAAGTAACTCTTGAATACTCGCCATAATGACCTCTGTTACTTCTTCAGCTTTTGCTCGACGTTCTCTATAAGGTGCGATATCAATCGGTTTACCATAGACCACTTTTAAGCGTCTGAATGGTTTGTACGGCCCAATAATGGCACATGGCATTACATTTGCTTCGCCTTTTAACGCGAAAAATCCTGCACCAGAAAAACCTTTACCAAGAGTGCCTGTTTTGTTTCTTGTACCCTCAGGGAAAATACCAACCACTTGACCTTGTTTCAATAAATCAAGGGCAGTGCGCAACGCTTGGCGGTCGCTTAACCCACGTTTAACTGGAAATGCATGAACACTTGGTAAAATACTTTTCAATATAGGCAATTTAAAAAGCTCTTCCTTTGCCATAAAATTCACTGGTCTAGGGGAAGTAATTCCTACAACAGGTGGATCAAGTGCATCTATATGATTGGAGCAAAGTAAAATACCTCCCTCTTTTGGGAAGTTCTCAAGGCCAATCACTTCCATACGGTAAATCGGTTTTAAAGCGGTAAAGACAACAGATTTAGCAAATTGGTAAAAGTCCATCTTATGCCATCCTTTCACGCACTAATTTTAAAATAGCATCTGCTGCTTGTTGAATAGACAGCTCAGTTGTATCTAAGAAAATGGCATCTTCTGCTTGCACAAGTGGAGAAGCTTCTCTTTCACTATCTAATTTATCACGTAGTGCAATCTCTTCTTGTAATTGCTCAATAGTAGAAACAATACCGCGTTGTTTATTATCTTCAAAACGACGACGTGCACGTTCTTCAACAGTTGCAGACATGTATAACTTTAATTCGGCATCTGTTAAAACAGCTGTTCCGATATCACGACCGTCCATAACAACTCCGCCTAATTTCGCCATTTCTTGTTGGCGTTGAACCATAATTTCACGCATAGCCGCATGTGCCGCTACTTTAGAAACATTACTCGTCACCTCATTTGAGCGAATTTCTTGAGAAACATCTTGACCATCTAAAAATACAAGTTGTCCATTTTCTGAAGGTTTTAACGTAATATCAGTCTTCCCTAATAAGTTTGTTACACTTTCCGCATCTTCTAAATTTATATTTTCTTTCAATGCTTTTAATGTAAGAGCTCGATACATAGCACCTGTGTCAATGTATGTATATCCGAGAGCTTCTGCTGCAATTTTAGCAATTGTACTTTTACCTGCTCCAGCAGGGCCGTCAATTGCGATTTGAATATTCTTTTTCACGGTTTCAACCCCTTCTTTCCGTAATATTGTATCACAACCGAAATGCTGAGGCGACACGTTTAACTACGAATCATGTAATGCTTAAAAACCAAAATCTTGCTATAATTTTCGGCACTTAAAATAATCACTATCATATCGCTATAGCTACTGTTTAAAAATATTAGCAAAAATAGTGGAGTGGCTGTACTTAAAGTCCACTACTTCACATATTCACCATAAAAATAAAAAGTCCTCTAAAATTCAGAGGACTCTTTGATAATTAAAAAGCTGTTTCTTTTTTTCGCATTAATAGCTGTCGTTCAAAACAGAAGCGCACTATATGTTGACGATCCAACTCATCTGTATCAGTAAAGTGTAACGGTGCAATAACACTGTCTTCTCTTTCAATAATTCGAATAACCGATGCCCTCGTTTGAATATATTTAACATCCTTATTAGAGAAAGGTAAAACAATCGTCATATCAAATTCATCATTTTCTTTAAATGCAACTTTTTGATTTAAAATGATTGCTAAACCACCAGCGCTAATGTCTTCTGTGACAAATTGATAATATTCATCCTTGAAGCGTATAGCGACATCCACAGGTGTTAAGACACGAACGAACTCTCTTCGTTGTATTTTAAATATTTCTTCGTCGGTTGGAAAGGACAACATAATCATCGGAATATTCGCTTTTACCCTTCCAAGTACTTCTGTTTTGAAAGCATGGGCTATTTTCTCTTCATCAATAAAAGATGCACGGAATTGACTGCCCCTAGCTAAAAAGGAAGTTCTATTAGTAGTTGTACTTACTGGATAGTCAATATAAATATTACCATCTTTCTGTTCCACAACTTTACATTTAAAATGTTCTATAGATTCTGAATTGATGGGTTCTAACGTGATTATTGTACCAATTTTAAGTTCCATCTCAATCTCCCTTTATGCCACTTTAGTAGTGGTTTAATTATGACATGGATTGTTAAATTATGCTAGAGACAATACAATATACCCCTTGCAATTGGTCTATAATTTTTCATTCTTGATGATTTCGCCCGTTTCTGTATCTACCAATACTCTAAATGTAAGCGGAACATTCTTATTGTAATAAACAACTGTCAACTCGTAGCACAAACGTTCTTCCATTCTATCATTTTCACTATAAGATAAAGCTTCTTCTACAATTTCAACATTTTTATCGAAAAACGTTGTCCAATCAATTTTTTTCATTGGTTGATCTTTTAATGTTTCTTTTTGAATATATTCCATACCATTAATCCCAATGATTTCACCATTGTCTTTTGCAATTTTCACTTGTACGCCATCGGCATATACTTTCGCTTTATTAGATGGGTTAATACGTACATAATTTAAATGCCATGCCATTGTATTTTCTCTAGATGCTTCAATTTTGAGATCATCGAAGCCTAGTTCTTTCATCTGTTTATTGGCCTTGTTAATAAGTTCTTCTTGGCTTAATGTACTTTTATCTACTGGTCGTTCCACTAAAAACGATAGTAAGTGTCCGCCTTTTTTCGTAATATCTGCATAACCTAATCTAATTCCTTCATGGAAAGTAATATGATAGAACGGATATGGAGCTGTTTTTTTACTTTGTTCAATACGAATTGTTGCTTTTTCATATTGCGGGAACATTTCTTTAAAACGTGCTAAAGCTTCTTTTTCTGAAATAACTTTATCATTTAATGCTATTAAATCTTTTTTCTTTTGATTATCCGTTTCACTTGTTGTTAACGGAAAATCACTTTCTGCATATGATTTTACCGTTGCAGATAAGTTCGTAAAATTATTTTTTACATCCATATTTGTTAGTTGATCTAGCCATTTATTATAATGCTTATCTTCTTGTAATAAATGCGCTGTAGCAACGTCCCACTCACTTGAAAAGGAACTTAAATTTGAAGCTACATTGGAAATACTTTTATTCCAATCTGCTTTCGAGTCTTCAGAAGTCATTGTTAATTTCGCTTGATTACCTAAACGCCCTAAATAATTCATCCATTGCGTTGTAAAGTCACGATCTAGTGGTAAACCTCCAATTGTTTGACGAATGTCTGAAGATAAACGCCAAACATCTTGTAATGAGTCATTTAATGCAGTAGGGTCACTAAAAAGCAGGGATTGCTGCACAGCTTTTTGTAGCTCATTTAGTTGGCTAGAAGCATCTGACATCTGATTCGTATATTGAGCATGTAATAACTGTTTTAAATTTGTTTTTTCCTTTGCAGACGTGTAACTAAAAACCGAAAGAACTATAACAGCATAAACAAGAAAGAATGTTAACTTTTTCAATCAAGCACCTCCTATAAGCAAAAAATATGCTGACCTATTGTTTTGATTTGTTGTCTTGTCCAAATCCATTCACTAGTAGCTGTTTTTGGATTAAAATAATAGAGCGCATTTTCAGTAGGATCCCAACCGTTCATCGCATCAATTACTGCTTCCATTGCACGCTCATTAGGTGTTAACCAAATCTGACCATCTGCAACTGCAGTAAAAGCTCTAGGTTGGAAAATAATACCCGAAATGGTATTTGGAAATTCCGGACTATCTAATCGATTTAAAATAACAGCTGCTACAGCAACTTGACCTTCGTATGGCTCACCTCTGGCTTCACCGTAAACCGCATTTGCCATTAATTTCAAATCTTGATCAGAATATTTAGTTGGTAATTGTGTATTAGATTGTGAACCCGTTCCCTGTTGAACTTGTTGTTCTAATGATTTACCACCATAATGTGTAAATCGATTACCCTTATTTAACTGCTCCATTACAAATTCTTTATTATAATTTGAAGCAGCAGTTAATTTTTTCTTCGTCGTTGTACCAGCAATTCCATCCACTTTTAACCCGTACTTCTCTTGGAAGTTTCTTAGGGCCCAATACGTACCATAACCAAACTTACCATCAATTTCCCCAGTATAAAAACCGATATATTGCAACCTTGCTTGCAATTCAATTACATCATCGCCATTAGCTCCTCTTGCAACCACTTGATTAGAAAATGCTTCTCCGCGATGCACATCGTTCATTGCGAAAATAGTGAAAGTCATAAGTATGATGAGAAGTACTTTAAAAAGTCTCATTGATTGTGAGCCTCCTTTTTCGTAGAATGTCTCAATCTACGTTTTTTATACAAAACCAACTAAAAAAATGCCAAGAGAAGTAGAATATTTCTCTCGGCATTTATATTTTTTTTTGAGCATATAGATGTTGAATTAAGTGATAGTGTGCTTGTTTTACTTTTCTTAGCCCGAACCACCATAAAAACAACATAAAAGGAATCATTAAATATGACCAATGATCTTGTGAAAAGAAGATTAAATTGTATGCGTTGTGAAGTAGAATAGGTGCACATAATGCAACTACGATATATTCATTTACTTGTTCTTTCTTAGAAAATTTCGATTTCCCTAAATAGTAACCCATGACGACACCAAATAATGCATGGCTGGAAACTGGCATTAAGGCACGTAAAAATGCAGTGTTTACACCGTATGAAAGTAAGTATAAAATATTTTCTACTGTCGCAAAACCTAATGAAATGGCGACACCATATAATATCCCATCATATGGATCATCAAACTCAACATGATGGTAAATGGCAATCATTAAAATCAACCATTTAAAAAATTCTTCAATGACTCCAGTAAAGACGACATTTTCCAAGATTGGGTTTGAAAAAATCTGCTCTTCTTGAAAAACATACTGTAAAAATAGAATAGGGAACGTTAAAATTGCACCATATATAAATGTATGGAACAATGTTCTCCGAGGCTCCGTAGCCATCTGATTCCGTAGGTAAAAAAAGCTAAACAGCGCGAGGCCAGGAGCAATCGCCACTGTTAATAGGATAAACATGTAGTTGCTCCTTTCAATCTATGTCTGTTTATTATACCATTCATATCATCTAGCAAAAGTAATCCAAGGAGGATTTGTCATGAAAAAAACAATTTTATTAATACATACTGGTGGAACGATATCAATGCATGTAAATGAGGAGTCAGGTGCTGTTGTTCCAAAAGAAACTAATCCTTTAATCGTAGAAAGTAAAAAACTAAGACAGTATGCTGATATTATAGAATTAGATGCTTTTAATTTACCTTCTCCACATATGACACCTATTGAAATGCTCAAATTGAAAAATTTTATTTTAGAAGCAGTCAGTAAGCAAGTAATTGATGGTGTTGTCATCACTCACGGTACTGATACTCTAGAGGAAACAGCTTATTTTCTTGATTTAACAATGAATTTGGAAATTCCTATTGTCTTAACAGGAGCTATGCGCTCTTCCAATGAATTAGGGGCAGACGGAGTTTATAATTTAGTAGAAGCTATGAGAGTTGCTATTTCCGAAAATGCAAAAAACAAGGGTGTACTAGTTGTAATGAATGACGAAATTCATGCAGCTGCTAACGTTACAAAAACCTCAACTTCGAATGTCGGCACTTTCCAAAGTCCACAGTATGGACCACTTGGACTTATTACTAAAACAATGATTCATTTTCACCACGCTCCTTTGCAAAAACAATATGTAGAAGTGTCTACAATTGAAAAAAAGGTCGCTTTATTCAAAGTATATGCAGGCATGGAAGCTGACCTTTTATTGTCGGCAATAGATAGTGGTTACGATGGTGTTGTTTTAGAAGGTTTAGGCCAAGGTAACGTCCCACCAGCTGTCGTAGCCGGCATTCAAGCACTGCTCGATCATCAAATCCCAGTCGTTTTAGTTTCACGCTGTTTTAACGGCATTGCACAAGGCGTTTACGGTTATGAAGGTGGCGGCAAAATGCTGGAGGATATGGGTGTCATTTATGCTCCAGGGATTAGTGGCCAAAAAGCTCGACTTAAACTTTTAATCGGCTTAAATCAAGTGCATTCCCCTATAAAAGTTGCACATTTCTTTTAATAATTTTTCTACTTTTATCATTATCAATAAAATAAAAGAGGGCTGTCTAACAAATCTGATTTCGACTCATTGACGACCCTTTATGAAAATCAAGGATGTTGATTGAACAGCATTCTTGATTTTTTTATTTAGTTTTTTTGGATGAATTATCCGTATTGGAAAGTACATTTAAAGTTTTTAAAAAGCTCTCTCAATATCATTAGTACCTATTTGGATGCTTTAACTTCCAATTCCATTTAATTTAGTTCATTTATAATCTGTTGAATTGTTTTCATGCTCTCTATATCTTTTTGTCTAAGTTTTCTTCTTGTTCCTAATTCATGAACTTTCTTTTCTTCAAGTAATTGGTGTGGACTTAATACACAAACTGAAACTCCCTGTAAATTATAAAATTTCGTAGATAAAGCATCAGACCTCCATATCCATTCTTAATAAATTGAAGATACTCATTTAATTCTTCATCATTAAGTAGAACAGAACTGATATTCCTAGCACGTCTGTTAGCTTTCACGTTTAGTATGTAGAACAATCTTACTCATCACATTTCTATAGAAGTAGCATTCACCATCATCAATTTCTGTCTCTTTTGTTAAATAGTTAAAGAGAGCCTTTAATGCATGCACCGATAGCTCAACAACAGCTGGACCTCTGTGTTCAACTGTAGTCTTATCTTGTGATATGTTTTCTTCTTTTAAAAAGTCCAAATATTACTCAATTGTTTCTTTTTTCATTACTTCAAGTTCTGCATAGGAGAAAGCAGTTATACTGGGAGCACTTATAATGCCTTCAGAAAGTGCCCTATTAAAGAAATGCTTATATCTATCTATATAGATACTGTAAAAGTGTGTTAGGGGATAGACCAGCGCGTTTTTTAGATAATATATATTCTTTTACATAATCCGGCATTGGTTCCTGGTGTTTTTCTATTAAAGCTAATACTTGTTGTTGTTCAGGTGTAAGAGCCAAACCGTTCACTCCATTCATTATTCACAAAATCTAATTTTAACGAACATTCGTTCTTAAAAAAGATAACACAATCCTCATACTAAATCTAGTGAGAAAGTAGTGGATTGTGCTAAAGAGGTAAGGTATGCATTTAGACATCTACTATATTGGCTTAATTAAAGACCTCTGATTCTAAAAGGGGTATCTCCAATAAAGCTAAAGCTGATTTAAGTAATACGACAATTTTCAAATAGCTGTTTTTATTTAATGTTTCATAGTTATAACTACCATGAAGAATAGCATTTCGATTAATTTTAGTTAAATCTTTCGGTTTACTATCGAATAAATCTATATACGCATTCATAACAGTTAGACCATTTATCAAATTAATACTTTCAATATTCTCTACTACTTCTATATTTTTCTTTACAGAATTAATTAATTTCCCTCTGAACTGATGTATGTAAACATTTTGGTGCTGATATGATTTTGTAAGCATTCCTTTTGCCCAACGGCTTATTACATTGTCAAATGCACCGAATAAAGGGAAAAT